>JAGXRU010000115.1 GCA_018335765.1 Alkaliphilus sp. | reverse complement strand
GTGGCAAACATGGCAAAGGTACTGGCAAATGGTATTTTACCAGAGGTTGCGAAACCAGCCGCTGTTCCCATCATATTTTGTTCTGCTATTCCCATATTGAAAAATCTATCTGGAAAATCTTTCTGAAATACTGCGGTTTTAGTAGATTTTGATAGATCAGCGTCTAAAACCACAACCTTATTGTTTATTTTTCCAAGCTTTGCCAACGCTTTACCATAGGCTTCTCTTGTAGCTATCTTTTCACCTATCATAGCGCACCTCCTAATTCCTTTAATGCTAATTCAGCTTCTTCTTTTTTAGGTGCATTCCCGTGCCATCCCACTGCATTTTCCATAAAGCTGACACCCTTTCCCTTTATGGTCTTTGCAATAATCATTGTTGGTTGATCCTTTGTTTTTTCTGCTTTTTCTAAAGCATCAATTATTTCTTCAAAGTTGTGCCCATCTATTTCAATTACATTCCATCCAAAGCTTTTCCACTTGTCCGCCAATGGATCTACCCGCATTACCTCATCATTTGTACCATCTATCTGTAGTCCATTGTAGTCAAGAAAAGCTGTCAGATTGTCCAATTTATAGTGTCCTGCCGCCATGGCTGCTTCCCAAACAATGCCCTCTTGCATTTCTCCATCACCTACAAGTACATATATCCTAGTGTCCTTCTTATCTAGCTTAGCAGCTAGTGACATCCCGATGCTGGCAGACAAGCCTTGCCCTAGAGAGCCGGTGGACATTTCAACACCTGGTATACTCTTCATTTCAGGATGTCCTTGTAGCATTGAATCAATATGCCTTAATTTAAGCAGCTCACTCTTGTCAAAAAAAAACTTTTCAGCTAAAGCACTATAGAGGACTGGAGCTGCATGTCCCTTTGATAATACAAAGCGATCTCTGCCCTCCCATTTTGGATTCTGTGGGTCAATCCTCATTTTATGAAAGTATAGTACCGTTAAGATATCAGCAGCGGAAAGAGAACCCCCTGGATGTCCAGAACCGGCTGCATGAATGGACGCAATAATACTTTTTCTGATTTCCGTTGCTATTGATTTCAATTGTTTAAAATCAACTGTCGACAATATAATCTCCTCCTAAAAATATTTGTATTTTTCTAAATGATCCACCTAAAACTTCATTTGTGACCTTAATCTCTAAGCACCCTAATTAAAAATTTTGGCAAAACCAACATTCTTTTATACCGCCACGGCTCCTTTATCAGCCTATAAAGCCACTCAAGCCCCAAACGTTGAAATGCCTTAGGGGCTCTTTTAGCTGTGCCAGCCCATATATCCACACTTCCACCTACACCCATGGCAACCTTTACATCCAACCTTTTTCTTTTTTCATAGATCCACTTTTCCTGTTTGGGAGATCCCAGTCCAACAAAGAGAATATCTGTCTTGCCATGATTTATTTCAGAAATTATTTTATCTTCATCCTCTTTCTGAAAATAGCCGTCATGATGCCCAACCACTATGATAGATGGAAATATTCGACTTATATTCATACTGGCATGTTCTGCAACACCAGGTTTTCCTCCTAATATATAAATGGACAGCTTGTGATCGTTTGAATATTTGAGCAGTCTACCCATCAAGTCGACACCTGTAACTCTTTCTAGCAGACCTAGATTTTGTATTTTCGAAGCAATTACTAACCCGATTCCGTCTGGAATACATAAGTCTGAATCCTCAAGTGCCTCCATTAGCATTTCATCATCGGCTGCCGCCATAATCATTTCTGAATTGGGAGTAGTAACCATTGAACAGCCTTCCTCATTTAAAAGCTCAATCATTCTCTCCATAGCAGTATCTAGTGTAACCTTATCCACTGACACCTCTAATACCTTCGCAACTCTACGCATATTCAACACCTTCTCTTAGCCCATCATAGTCTTTAGAATCTCTTTGTTATTGTTTGCTATCTCTTGATTATGCTTTATCATTTCTTTTAGTTCTTGAGAATATTGCTCTCTGGAACTCCATAAATCGTCAAATTCTATGCAGAGGTTGACAAGGTCTAGCTTATCTAACATACCCATATTTTTTTGACCGACACTTTTAAGAAAAGTAGGTATTTTAGGGTCATATTCCAAGCCTAACATCGGCACTCCCTGTATACCGGCAAATATTAGGGCATGCAGTCTCATTCCAATCAATATCTGCATTTTACCAATAATTGACAATACGTCCTCTGGTATGTAATCTCCCTTTAGTACATATGCCTCTCTCTTCATTTTCTTAATTATTTTATTGGACACTTCCAAATCCTTAGGCATCTGCATTGGAATAAACAAAACTGTCAAGCCTTTATCACTTAAATAATCTGCAAACTTAGCCATGGTTCCAATAAATGATTCCTTGAAGTACCAAGGTCTTACAGAAATACCGACAAGAGGATTATCTGTTGGAATTTTCTCGTCTTTTAGTATCTCTAAAGCTCTATCACTACCAGTTCCACCTAAAATAAAGGTGGCATCTGTGGTGACTTTGATAGGTCTTGAAATACCTATGTCTTCCATGGCTCTTTTAGAATCTTCATCTCTAACTATAATTTTGTCTACCTTGTTCACAATTTTTTTCGTCAGAATTTTATTTATTCTGTTTTTTATTGGTCCAAATCCATTGCTATAAAATAAAACAGGTTTAGACATTAGCTTTGCAAGTAGTACCAAAGCAAGATAGTACACAAGAGATCGGCTACTGGTTACATCCTGTAATAGAGATCCTCCGCCACTGATGACCAAATTCGAAACACGAATAGCCTTGATTATCTCTATCATATTGTTTCTGCTTACCCCTGTTACACCATGGATTTTCTCTGTATAGTCAACATTATAGGACAGAGCTAGAATATGAGCAGAGGAATCATTTTCTTTAATTGTTTTAATTATAGAGGCTAGTATTGCCTCATCTCCTAGGTTTTTAAAACCATAATAGCCGAAGATGAAAATATTTTTCATATGATTTTCCTCTCTTCTGTTCTTCTGTATATTCAGTGCTTTTTTAAAGCTTATACTATTTCATCTGATTGTCTATAAGCTGCTAATATAATTGCAATCATCAACCAAAATAAAAAGATAACTCTGTAATCAAATAATACATGTTCAACCAATCCATGGGAAAGTAATCCTGATAAAGCACCCATGGCTGCTATAGTGATTTTCTTCTGAAATGAATTGACTGATTTCATTAATACCATTATCCCAGTAGTATAGGTCTTGACAATGTTATATAGAAATATGGCTAATCCAAATATCCCCGTTTCTATAGCTAATTGAAGATATAAGTTATGAGCATGAGCCGCTTTTATTCCTGATAGCATATAGTTTGGGTAAGCTTTCATAAAAGCTTCGTACCCTAACCCTACTCCACTGAACCAAAAGTCCTTTAGCATACGCAAAGCAGCCACCCAAATTGAAAATCGGTAGGCATTAGAAGAATCCTCTAAATTTCCTATTGTTTTCAATCTATCTATAACCACTTCCGGCAAAAAAAATAACGAAACAATGCCAAACAATACCCCTATTGGTATGATTTTTTTATTTTCTACTAATACAATCATAGAGAATGCCAAAAAGAAGGCAATCCATCCTCCCCTTGAAAATGTGAGCAGCAGGCATAGAAAAGTTATACCTGTTGATAAGAACAACAAAAGCTTCCTTAACTTATTTTTGCTATCTAAAAACAATGCCATCGACATACTGCAGGCAATCACAAGATACTGTGCAAGAATATTCGGATTGTCCATGGTTGAATAAGCCCTGGCTTTTAGATTGGGATTTGTCTTTATATCCACCCAGCCATGCCC
>JAGXRU010000114.1 GCA_018335765.1 Alkaliphilus sp. | reverse complement strand
TAACCCTTCCATTTACCTAGATTCAACAGAGATTTCCCACAAATACAATGACGCAACCGAACCATAAGGTGAATACTTTGCTCTATGCTCCTCAAACTTTTCCTTTGTGAGTTCTTTTAAACCATATAAATTCATCATTCCTCTGCAAATTGCTAAATCCTTATAACTTACCACGTCAGGACGGCAAAATGAAAAAATAAGTAGCATTTCTGCAGTCCAGACACCTACTCCATGCAATGATGAAAGTTTTTTTATGATCTCCCCATCAGATAGCATATGAAGTGTATTGAAATCCACCTCGCCTGATTTTGAAGCATTTGCAATCCCCTTAATATATCCGGCTTTTCTCATAGACATCCCACAACCTTGAATGCTATCTACATCTGCATGGATAATACTATCAGGAGTAATATTCCCAAGAAGTGTATTTAGCCTATTCCATACAGTTTCAGCTGCTTTATTTGAAATCTGTTGACCTACAACACTTGAAACAAGTGCTATGAATGGATCAGTGGTAATTTCACGATTTATCATTCCTATTTTATCAATCATCATGCCCAGTTTTTTATCCTTGCTTTTTAAGTATTCTATTTCCTTTTGTCCATATTCAAAAATCTGCATATTTTCCCTTTCTACAATTCCCAATTGTATTAGTTATTTTGTCTCATTTGCAACAAGCCTTATGCTTAAATAGATTTTACTATTTGCAATATATCTTCCGGTTCTTTTGCTACATAATCAGGGAAAACCTGTCTAACCATCTCTATAATATCGAATCCCCATTCAACCCAAATTACCTTTATTCCTGTCTTTTTGCATGCGACTATATCCCTATGCTCATCTCCCACATAAATAACTTCAGCACATCCTACACGTTGATCTCTCATAAAGCGTTTAATGATTATATCCTTACCAAAGAGAAATTTGGAACAAAAAATGTTCTTAATATAATCTATATTGTTTTTATGCAGGAATTCTCTAATAATATTTTCTGAATTTGATGATATGATTGCGATTTGGTATCCTAAACTATTTAACTCATCTAACAGCTTTTTCATTCCCTCAAACAATAATAGCTTTTCACTAGACTGTTTATATAGAGTATAAAATTCCGGGGCCCATAGCGGTAGCATATATAATGGCAAACCTAAGAACTTGCATTTTTCAGGTATGGAAATAATTCTCAAATGATCTAAATCCGTTTTTTTAATAGCTTTAAATCTATGTTTTTCTGCCAGCTGATTAGCTACAGTAATGGCGATATCAAATGAATCCACCAAAGTACCATCAAAGTCAAAGATTACATATTTAATCATATCGGCTGCTCCCTTCCGTCATCATCTAAAACTCATTTATATAATACACTATTTTGGCAGCCTTCCAAAACTAATTTTATTAAAATAACAAAATCATGTCTATAACAATATTCACGCAAATGGGAGGTGGTCTTGAAGTATTTAGGTGTGGAGATTGACAGTGGCATGGGGGGCAGCTTTTTTCATAGAAATTACTTTTTCGATGTGTTATGATTATGAAAAATATAATAGTCTACGAGGTGAAACCATGGCTGTTAGTTATAAACAATTATAGAAGTTACTCATAGACAAAGACATGAAAAAGAAAGATTTGCGTGTGGCAGCAGGCGTAAGCTCCGCTTCTATTTCTAAACTTGCAAAAAATGAGAATGCAAACACAGATATCCTTGTTAAAATATGCAGGTCTTTGAATTGTGACATTTCAGATATTATGAAGATTATTGAAGATAATCAACAGGTGAGTTATAAAAAGAGCAGAGCAACAAATTAGTTATAGCATGAAACAAATTAAAAACAAAGATTCAAAAATTGAACAAACAATTAAAAACACTGTGCATTATACAGATATAATTGAAAGGGCGGTATTAAAAACATGAGTCAGTTAAAATCAATTGATTTATTTGCAGGAATCGGAGGTATTCGTCTTGGCTTTGACATCGCATTCGGAGAATCAATAAAAACTGTATTTGTAAGCGAATGGGATGAAAAAGCTCAAAAAACTTATTTATCCAATTTTAAAAATACACTTGATATCGCAGGAGATATTACAAAAATAGAAGAAAGTTCTGTCCCCCAATTTGACATATGCCTTGTGGGTTTCCCTTGCCAAGCTTTTAGCTTAGCAGGACAAAAAAAAGGTTTTAATGACGATTTCAAAGGTATGTCAAGGGGAACTCTTTTCTTTGATGTGGCTCGAATATGCTCTTATCATAAACCAAAGGTTGTTTTTTGCGAAAATGTAAAGGGATTAACGATGATTGATGAAAATGATATTAGGAGTGTTGACACTAAAGATATCCCAGATATAGATATTTTGACAGCAGGTTTCCCTTGCCAGCCATTTTCTGTTATGGGTAAACAAAAGGGATTTGGAGATGCTCGCGGCAATCTGTTTTTTGAGATTTCCAGAGTCATTGACAAAAAACGTCCGCAAATTGTATTTTTAGAAAATGTGAAAAATTTGATTGAGCATGACAATGGCAAAACATTTCTTGTAATTTACAACACGCTCGCTCAATTCGGATATGCTGTTAAATACAAGGTGCTAAATGCCTGTGAGTATGGAAACATCCCACAAGACAGGAGTCGCATATTTATTGTAGCATTTCTCGACTATAATATGCTTGATAGATTTAAATTCCCCGAACCACTCAGCCTGACAAAATCGATTAATGACATAATAAACCGTTCCGAAAGACATCATGATATATACTATTACAAAGAAGATAACCCTTATTTTGACAAGTTGAATAAGAATATTAAAGATAACGTTTCAATTTACAGAATTGATGATTGGGGCGTTGCAAAAAATAGATACACAATATGCCCAACACTGAAGGCAAATATGGGTACATTTCCCGACAGAGTCCCAATTATTAAAGACGATTTCGGTATACGAAAACTGACACCTAAAGAATGTTTGAGTTTGCAAGGGTTCCCTAATGATTATAATTATCCGAAAATTTCTCTTAACAGTGCATATAAACAAGCAGGAAATACTGTTTGCGTTCCGGTTGTTTCTGAAATTGCAAAAAATATTAAAGCTGCACTATAACAATACCCT
This sequence comes from Alkaliphilus sp., assembly GCA_018335765.1. Lineage (GTDB taxonomy): Bacteria > Bacillota > Clostridia > Peptostreptococcales > Thermotaleaceae > JAGXRU01. The sequence continues at coordinate 182 of JAGXRU010000114.1, read as the reverse complement.
ACCTGAGAGTAGATAAAATCATGGTGCACAACCTATTTACCAATTTTACTCAGAACCTAACGACTATAATCCCAAAATATGGCGTCGCTTTCAAATAGCAAACAATAGAGTCTTTAGAAATGTTCTATTGTAAGAGCATGCGTAGACTTTCTCTCTCTTCTGCTGGTATTTCACTATCTTCA
>JAGXRU010000113.1 GCA_018335765.1 Alkaliphilus sp. | reverse complement strand
AGTTAAATTTAGTATTTTTTGAGGAATTACAAGAAATCCTAACCTGAGTCCTGGCATAAATATTTTTGAGAAACTTTTGATATATATGACTGAGTCGCTGGTATCAAGGCTTTTTATTGTTGAGCTATCATTATTATAAAAGCTAAGGTCGCTCAAGTAATCATCCTCAACAATTAAAAAATCATACCGCTGTGCCAATTCAATTAATTTTTTCTTCTTTTCAAGATTGTATGAATTTCCAGTTGGATTTTGATAATTTGACATTATGTAAATGAGCTTAGGTTTTTGCTCTGAAATAATTTTTTGTAATGCCTCTATATCTAACCCATCCGATAAGATTGGGACTGTAATAATATTCGCACCCCTAGTTTTAAAAGTTGCTATTGCTCCTGTATAAGTGGGATTTTCTAAGACTACAGAATCTTTGAAATTAATAAAAGCCTTTGAAATCACATCGATTCCTTGCTGTGCTCCTGAAATAATCTGGATATTGTCTGGACTGGTATCAATATTATAGCTTTTCAAGTAATCAACAAGAGACTCTCTTAAAGGATAGTAACCCTGACTCTCCTGATAACCAAAAGCGTCACCTTTATCCCTGTCTAAAACTTCATTAATTAGTATTTTAAAATCTTCAACCGGGAATAAGTCAGATGTAGGTGTTGCACTGGCAAAGCTAATGGTATTCACTTTGATTTGCATTTGACCCCTATCCATCATTCTAAAATCTTCGTCTAAAGGGTATTTCTCGAGCAGGCTGGCATCTATACCACTCATTTGTTTTGGAGAGACAAATGTTCCGCTTCCTACTTTTTTATATACATAACCTTCTTTTTCTAAAAGATTATAGCAATTAACTACTGTAGATGTGTTAATATTTAATAAATCTGAGAGTTGCCTAATAGGAGGTAACTTTTCTTCAGGTTTTAATCCCCCTTCAAGAATCATATCCCTGATCGATTCAAATAATTGAACATATAAATGCTTCAAACAATGTTTGTCCAAATAGATGGAGTTAAACAATTCCATATTAACCTCCTAGGAAAAATATATAACGATAACTTTTACTAATACAATACTTGGTTTTATTTTACTATATTACAAAACTAAATCAAAACTTTATTTTCCAAAAAACAAAGTGCGGATAACCGCACCCTATTAATGCATACCATGTTTATCAATTAATTGTTGCAGCTTCCTTGCCTGAATTCCGGATTCTTTTGCAAATTGTTTGAAAACACCTGCTACCTCCTTTTCTTTTACTTTTTTTGAAAACATCTCATAATCACGTACATTCTCCTGAGCATCTAGCAGCTTCTTCATGATGGTGTCACGAGTATCCATTTCCATACATACACCTCCTACATAATAATAGTCACTAATGACTATGCATTTAATATTTTTTTCATAAACTTTATTTATTATGTACAGAACTTTTACTTCTTTTAAAAAAATATTGAGTAGATGATTGATCTTCTACTCAATACAAAGCCGCATTAATTATCGTCCCTTTTTCCTATTCATAAGTTCTATCTCAATGTCATCAAGAGTAATTTCCTTCTCAACCATTAGCACTAACAAATGATATATGAAATCTGCTATTTCACAGACAACATCTTCAGTATTATTATTTTTTGAAGCAATGATAATTTCACTGGCTTCCTCTCCAATTTTTTTAAGGATCTTATCTAAACCCTTTTCAAACAAATAATTTGTATAAGACCCTTCTCTTGGATAATTTTTTCTATTTTTAATCTCTGAATATAAATTATCTGCAACACTCAAGTAATCTATTGTGCTTTTTCCATCAATTATTGATTTCTCGTAAAAACAAGTTTCTGTTCCTGTATGACAGGAGTTTCCCATAGGAATTACTTCAATCAGCAGTGCATCTCCATCACAATCCAAAAATACATCTTGCACAAGCTGATAATTCCCCGATGTTTCTCCCTTATTCCAAAGTCTATTTCTACTTCTACTAAAAAACCATGTCTTTCTAGTCTCTAAAGTTTTTGCTAATGACTCCATATTCATATATGCTAACATCAGTACTTTTTTGGTTCGAATATCTTGAATTACAGCAGGAATTAAACCTTCTTTATCAAATTTTATTCTTGAGTTAAATTCCTCCATCATATCTGCCTCCTGATCTTAAGGCCTTGATTATACAAGTATTCTTTTAATTCTTTAATATTGATATTACCATAATGGAACACTGAGGCTGCAAGAGCAGCATCAGCCTTTCCCTCATCTAAAATTCTATAAAAATCTACTGGCTTTCCAGCACCTCCGGAAGCTATTACTGGAATATTAACATTTTCTGAGATAATACGTGTCAATGAAATATCAAACCCATCCTTAACACCATCCATATCAATGCTATTAAGAACAATTTCACCTGCCCCAAGCTTTTCGCCTTCTTTTGCCCAATCAATTGCATCTATTTGAGTATCAATTCTGCCACCATTAATATATACAACCCATGACTCTTTATTTCTTTTAACATCCATAGATAGTACAACACACTGTCTTCCAAATTTCATGGCAGCCTTGCTTATAATAGATGGGTCTCTGACAGCTGCGGAATTAACAGAAACCTTATCAGCTCCTGCCCTCAGTACTTCTGTAAAATCTTCAACTGTGGCAATACCACCCCCTACTGTAAATGGTATTGATATTTCCTGAGCAATTTTTTCTATGGTTCTAATAAATATCTTTCTGTTTTCACTAGTTGCACTTATATCATAAAATACCAGTTCATCTGCTCCAGCTTCCATATATACCTTTGCCAACCTTACAGGATCATCTACATCTTTAATGTTTTGAAACTGTTTCCCTTTCACAACTCTGCCTTTATCAACATCAAGACATGGTATTATTCTTTTAGTAAGCATTCCTCTTCCCCCTAAATCTCTTCTAATAAAATATTACCAGTATACAATGCTTTACCAATAATTGCTCCATAGAGCTCTAATGATTTCAATTTTTCCAGATGATCCTTACTACTTATTCCGCCTGAAGCAATAATATTAATACTCACAGCTTTTTTAAGCTGTTCTAATTGTTGATAATTTGGTCCTAAAAGCATTCCATCCTTTTCGATATCGGTATAAATGATTGTTTTAAGCCCTTTCAACTCCAGTTCCTTTGCAAATACCATGGCATTAAGGTTGGTTGTGATTGTCCACCCATTAGTGGCTATAAGTCCATTGATTGCATCAATTGAAACAGCTAAGCTATCTGCATATAGTTCAATAGCCTTGTCAATAAAGCCTTCTATCAAGACAGCGGAAGTTCCTATTATGGCTCGGTTAATTCCCATATCTAATATTTGGCAAATATCCTTGAGAGTTCTGATACC
>JAGXRU010000112.1 GCA_018335765.1 Alkaliphilus sp. | reverse complement strand
CTTCAGCTTACTAAATGTATTCCATTCACCATGGTTGCGAAGATAAATGGAGTAAATGGTCAAACTTCTAAATTCAGCACTTGTTTTTTTAGTCATAGATTCCTCCGGAATTATTTTATTAATATTTTTTTAAGATACAACAGATAAAAGTTAGTTGCTTCAATAAAGTTCTTGATGTCATAGCCAGTAATGCTTTTGATCTTTCCAAGCCTGTAAATCAAAGTGTTTCTATGAACATGCAATCGATTGGCAGTATCAGTAACATTTAGATTATTCCTTAAAAATTCAATGGCAGTATTCATTAGCTCCTGATCCATTTCAATGGATTTTGTGTTTTTTAGGGTTTGCTCTATGGATGTCAAAGCCTTTTCGTTGAGATGATAAAACAGATGAGGAAGAATCATTTTGTCATATTCATAGATCTTTGGTTGATTTGGCAATGCTTTTGAAATGTGGATTAATTCACCCAAAGCATGGTATCCAAGATATATTTCTTCAATTGTATTTATCTGATAACTGACATAGATAGATACCTCGTGATAAGTTTGTGCTTCTATATCGCAACAGATGTCTTCCAATGAGTAATCCGGCTCTGAATCCTCACTTTTAAATAAAATCAATGTGTCGTTACCTTTAACAAAGGAGATATCATCTGGGAAAATAGATTCCATGAATTCCTTTAGGCTTTCCATATTTTCATAAGAATTTATTCTCCAAATCTTCAATGGAAATGCAAGCTCGCCCTTGAATTCCCTGCAAGCTGCTTTTTCTTCTATGAGCCTATTATAGGAGTTGGATGGCTTAAGCAGGACTTTGAATAGATTTTGCACCAACTCCCTTTCTAGCTCTGTTAGAGTTTTATCCTTCACATATAGAGTCGCTTGACCGATAGAAACCATATCCTGATAAGTCTCAAACAACTTGTTTTTGGGAGAATAGAGGTCTTCATCGAGTTTTAAGGCAACCTCTGTTCTTAAAATTTCACTCATTTTTTTCAGGAGAGATTGATACATTCCATCACCCTTTATAAAATCGAAGTTTTAGTTTCGAAATCAAACAAATGCAATTTGCCCGGTGCGAAGGAGATTTGTATTTTATCTCCAATAGCTACTTCAATGTCACCTTTGACCTTAGCAATGTATAGTTTTTCACCAACCAGATAGTGGATGTAGCTTTCACTTCCAAGAAGCTCGACCATATCTACATTTACCGGGAAGCCTTCATCATCTATGAGGGTATCTTCAGGTCGTACACCGAGGATGACCTTTTGATTTAAATAGTTCTTATTTCTTAAAACCTGTTGTACTTCCGGTGTCAACGCAACTTCAACTCCATTGAATAAAACAGTCAGGTTTCCATCTCGCTCGACAACAACAGAGTCCATGAAATTCATTTGTGGAGCTCCGATAAAGCTGGCGACAAAAACATTTACAGGTTTTTGATAAATTTCTCTGGGAGTTCCAACCTGTTGGATTTCACCTTTATTCATTACGCAAATTCTGGTTCCCATGGTCATTGCTTCAGTTTGATCATGTGTGACATAAATGAAGGTGGAGTGTATTTCCTGATGGAGCTTAATTAATTCGGCACGCATCTGAACTCTGAGTTTCGCATCGAGGTTCGAAAGTGGTTCGTCCATCAAGAATACTTCCGGTTCTCTTACAATAGCTCGTCCTAAGGCAACTCGTTGTCTTTGACCTCCTGATAGCTGTTTTGGCTTTCTGTCTAATAATTCTTCAATCCCTAATATGTTTGCAACCTTCGCTACTTTTTCCTTAATTTCTTGCTTCGGCACCTTTCTTAACTTTAGGCCGAAGGCGATGTTATCATAGACGGACATATGTGGATAAAGAGCATAATTCTGAAATACCATGGCGATATTCCTATCCTTAGGAGCCACATCATTGACGAATCTATCTCCAATGAATAAATTTCCTGATGTAGCTTCCTCCAAGCCGGCAACCATCCTCAAGGTTGTTGTTTTTCCACAGCCAGAAGGACCTACAAGAACCATAAACTCTTTATCACAAATTTCCAAACTGATATTCTTTACTGCTACATATCCATTAGGATACGCTTTACTCAAATTTTCCAGTTTAACGCCTGCCATATTATCCCACCTCTCTAATTATAATAATATTATAACGCATGGACATCAATTAAGATATTATCATTCCATCCAAACATTGCATGTTTTTTTTGTAGATAATATTAACATGTCAGAGGGTTTGTGGGCTGTCTTGGCTTTGAGCATGTGAAAAAACAACAAAATAGTTTATTGCTCTAATTCTATAGCGTATTTCATTATTTTGTGAAGGATATCTTCTTTTAAATTGTCTATGGCTGTAAAATTCATATTAGGTATATAGCAGGCTTCAAGAATATCATGTTCTTTTTTTGCATCCGACATATTTGCCAAGCCTTCTGCTAAGAGTTCATTGATCAATTTTATATCTACTTTAAGTATATCTTCGTTTTCTAACAATACGTCTTTATGCATAAAGGCATCGATATCGAATACCTTCATATTACTATTTTCATATTTTTTACTTGAGGTTAGAGCAAGTTGTAATTTAGGAATAATAATTGTTTCTATAATGGTTTCTACCATGGGTTCATGATACACTTCAACAAATAGTCCTTTTTTGATTGATTCATCAACAATTTCCTCTAAAATAATGGAGACTCCTTCAACATAGGAGCTATTAATGTAGATGATATTTTTCATAGTATCAACAATTGTTTCATAATAGTCAACTTTTCCGCCAGGTGTATATGCACTTCCAAATAAATGCCTAGCCTTTCCTTCTTTTGGGACATAGGGAATACCTGCAAGGATTTCAGTTTTCAATTCTGTAAGAGCGAGATTGAAATTTACTTTATCTAGGGCTTCCTTATAAACAAACTCCATGTCGTCTCTCAAAGATTTAGCGGCTGAGATAAAACGATATGCTCTGCTATATAGTTTGCCAAGTTTTGCAGTAATTGCAACAATTTGATCTCTGTTCCTTCTGATTCCGTTTTCATCCCAGAAATCTCCAAAGTTTAAAATTTCGTCTACACAACCAGGATGCTTAGGATCTACTATATGGGGAGCAGTGCCATCAATAATTGCAATTTTTAGAGCAGGGATAACCAAGCCGTCCAATGATCCATTATCGGATGAGCACTGGTGAAGTTCAATATCATACCCTTTATCTACCATTTCCTGTGCAATTTTCTTCATGAAAGAAGATTTTCCTACACCTGGGCCTCCTTTAATAATGAAAAGTCTGGTGGCATCTGATCCTATGATTTGATCATAGTAAGAATAAAATCCTTT
>JAGXRU010000111.1 GCA_018335765.1 Alkaliphilus sp. | reverse complement strand
AAGTATTCTGTTCCTCTATAATCATAAACTTCATACTTTGCAGCCATTTTTGACACGAGATAGGAGGGGCTTCCGGAAATAAATATGATGCGATGGTTATTGCATTTATGCCATGCGATTCTAGCACGAGCGTAGCGATAGACCCGATCCCCTTTTAATTGAATAACCTGATTTGCTATAAATTCCATTTGCTGATTGTTCAGACCTTTCATAGAATCAACATAGATATTTGCAATTTCTAATAGATAATCTTCATAATTACCTCGTCGTTTATCCCAGTTCTGATAGGTTTCCTTAGCGTGGCTGTACCATAGAGATGGATTAATAATTTCATACCTTAAAAGTTTCTTAAAGTGTTCTACCATAAGAGAATCACGATATAATGTGCCATCAATATCGAAAAATGCGGCAATTGTTTTTTCCATAATACCTCCAAATTAAAAATGGTTTTTAAATATGAGTTTATTTTATCATAAGTTAAGACCCATAGTACATTTATTATTCATAATTAGATGCATAATCTGAACCAAGTTTTCTTTATTCTGTTAGAATTTCTTGGTGTTTTCAAAGAAATTGGGATAAAATAAGATATAATAAATCGATTTACAAGATATAACTAAATTAAGATGACGGGCAAAGCCCTTATTTAATTCACAGAACGCATTAAGCACTAAAGTTGGAAGGAGAATATTTATGAGTTTAATTTTGCCAGAGAAAGCAACACAGCCTACATTTTATTTTATCGGGGTAACAACAAACGAGTCTTCAATTATGAACATATTTCCAAAATGGGCGAAAGAAGTATTAGAGATAAGTAATGCGACCATTAAAGGTATAGATATTGAAATTCGTGCTAAGAAAGATGATTATCGTGATGTTGTTGATTTCATTAAATATGATGATCTGTCATTGGGTGCATTGGTAACCACACATAAACTTGATTTGTTTGAAGCATGTGAAGATATGTTCGACTATCTTGATCCTCATGCATTAAGATTGAGAGAATTGTCTTGTATTTCTAAAAAAGATGGTCAATTGCTTGGTCATGCAAAAGATCCAATTACAAGTGGGTTAGCATTGGAAACGTTTGTGCCTAAAGGATTTTGGTTAAAGAATAGTGGTGATGTTTTTATAATGGGGGCTGGCGGTAGTGCATTGGCTATTAGTTCATATTTAGCCCAAATAAAATTTCAGGACGATATCCCATCAAAAATAGTTATTACAAATAGAAGTATTGAAAGATTAAAAGAGGCAGAAAGAAAGTTGAAAGGTATTAATGATAAAGTAGCTTTTGAATTTATTCAAGCAATAACTCCAGAGGATAATGATAGATTGTTAAGTCGAGTGAAAGCTTGTTCATTGATCATTAACGCAACAGGATTAGGCAAGGACAGACCAGGATCACCTTTAAGTGATAATTCTTCATTCCCAGCTAATAGCTTGGTTTGGGAGCTTAATTATCGTGGTGATTTAATTTTTATCGATCAAGCACAGAAGCAGAAAGTGGAAAAGAATCTTCACATCGAAGATGGATGGAATTACTTTATTCATGGATGGACACAAGTAATCGCTGAAGTGTTTGATATTGATATTGATGAAGATAAATTCAAAAAATGTGAGAAGTTTGCAATGGAAATGAGACAGCGGGAAGCGAGGACAGATGCCTTATCCTGCTAGATAGGGAAATGGTGCATCATCAATGCTCGCAAAATATTGCAGTAATAATCTCATACTTTATATTTATTTGGAACGTATATAGAACGCATATAGTATATTATATATATTATAGCAAATGAATTAATATTAAGGAGAGATGTACAATGTTTTCAACAGAACAAAAACTATTATGTGGGGTAGCTCATCTTGGGTGGATGGTGGGTCTTCCTATACTTGCACCATTGGTCATTATGCTAATAACTGGGGATAGGTTTATAAAGGATCAAGCTAAAGAAGCACTGGTTTTTCAGATAGCTGTTATTGTTTTTGGAGCGATTTTTGCAATACTAAGTATTTTGTTAATAGGAATACCGTTCTTATTCGTGTTGGCAATTGGAGCTTTGATATTACCTGTTATAGCGGTTGTTAAAATATGTGATGGAGTAGATTATTCCTATCCTATTACAGGGACTTTTGCTAGACGAAAACTCTAGGTATACCTTGTGGAAGCGGAGAAAATATTCTTCGCTTTTCTTTTGTTGTTCTAAATGATAAAATGATTGAAAATAGGTATTCTAGGTCACAATAAAGGCAAGAAATTAGAATAGAAAAGGTGGACTAATAATGATAGAAATAGGAAAAAAACAAAGTTTGAAAATAATCAATTTTACTTCTCATGGAGCTTTTTTGGATGGAAAAACAGGAAAAATGATTGACAATATACTTCTCCCTAGTAAAGAGATTCCAGACGGTGCTAAAGAAGGAGATGTTGTTGAAGTATTTATTTATAGGGATTCTCAGGACAGGCTTATAGCCACCACGAGAGAGCCAATTGGCAAGGTGGGTGAGCTGGTGTACCTTAAGGTGTTGGAAATTACAGACATAGGAGCTTTTTTAGATTGGGGTTTGGAAAAGGACTTGTTTTTGCCATTCGCTGAACAAAAATTTAAGGTGCAGGTTGGTAGAAGCTATTTGGTCGCAATTTATGTGGATAAGAGTGGGCGTCTGAGTGCCACCACAGATATAGATAAATACCTTGAGAACACAAGCCCTTATGAAAAGGTAGACCGAGTTAAAGGGACAGTTTATAGAGTTGATAGTGAAATGGGTGCCTTTGTGGCGGTCGATAACAAATACAAGGGGCTAATACATAAAAGTGAATATTTTCATGAAATACGCAATGGAGATCAAATCGAAGCGAGAATTGTTAAGATAAGAGAAGATGGAAAGCTCGATTTATCGACAAGAAGTGAAGCATATAAGCAGATGCATACAGATGCTGAACAAATACTGCAAAGATTGCAGGGTGGTAATGGTTTTCTACCTTTGAATGATAAGAGTAAGCCAGAAACTATAAAAAACAAGCTGAATATGAGCAAAGCCTCCTTTAAGAGGGCTATCGGAGCATTGTTGAAGGAAGATAAAATAGAGCAGACTGATAATGGGATAAAACTAAAAGAAGAGATATAAAATTTAGTTTAGAAACTAATTCTATTTTAATTTAATGTTCTCTATATACCTTTAAGCTGAATATAGAGTGGAATATAAACTACTATAGTTAGTTACTGTCTAGTTTTGGCAACTGTCATTCAAAAGCTATACCGAGAATTAAGTGGTCTCGACACGTCCTCTAGACACTTAATTCCTAGTTGACTAAACAAAAGATGCATGGTAACATGTTATTTGTCACTGCTAAAGGGCATAAAAAATGTTTAGAAAAAGTGGTTGACATAAATAAAAAAAAGTGATAATATAATCAAGTCGGTGTCGCCAAGACACATAGACAAATGGTCTTTGAAAACTACACAGTGTAAGAAATAAGCCAGCAATACAAAG
>JAGXRU010000110.1 GCA_018335765.1 Alkaliphilus sp. | reverse complement strand
AATAAATATAAAGACTTAGGCTTAGCAATGCGGGATGCAATTAGAATACTCAGTGAAGGAAAAATAAATGGAACAATGATTGATCAGTTTAAAGACGACTATGATGGCTTCGCATGGTTCGTTTCATATGCACCAATGGAAGATCCTCAAATAGTAGTGGTGTCATTAATAATACAAGGTGGCTCAGGTGGCTATGCTGCTCCAATTGCCAGAGAAATCATAGGTGAGTATTTAGGATTGGATAAAACCTACAATAAGATTGATTTGAGAAATACACTTGTCAATTAATTTTGGCAAGTGTATTTCTGTGAAAAAAAAGGATTTATTAAATGTTTGAAGAAATAGATAGTTAGGTTTGTTTTTCAAGTTATTTCATGGAGGTTTTCACTTAATGTCTAGTAATAGTATTGTGGTTTTAAAGGGAAATAAGGTAGGACTTTCTATTTATTTAAACGAGGAATTTGATTATATTGACTTGAAAGATCAGCTTATAAAAAAGTTGGAATCCGCAAGGTTATTCTTCGAAGGAGCCAAGGTAATAAGTATAAACGGAAAAAATCTAACTGCTGAAGAAAAGGATGAAATTACAAGCATTATTCATAGTCAATTTAATATGATTATAGAAGAAAAAATCGAAGATAATATTGTTGATGAAGTAAATGTAGCAACTATACAAGATGGTATAGATGAAGGTATGACAAGATATATAAGAACGACAATTCGCTCAGGGCAGTGTTTAAAATATGAAGGCAATCTGGTAATTATTGGAGATGTTAATCCAGGGGGTGAAATCATAGCCGAAGGAAATATAGTGGTTATGGGAGCACTAAGGGGTTTAGCTCATGCAGGGTCAAAAGGAAATGAAAAGGCTTTTGTGGTTGCATTTTGCTTACAACCCACACAGCTTAGGATTGCCAATGTTATAGCAAGGTCACCAGATAATGAAGAAAATATTCGTTTAATACCAGAATTGGCAATGATTAAAGATTGTATAATAGCAATAGAGCCATATTTGCCTAAAAAATAAGAAGGTTTGGCTAAATAACAATAATGGAATGAACTGGAGGAGAAATTAATGGGTGAAGTAATTGTTGTAACTTCTGGAAAAGGCGGAGTTGGAAAAACAACCACGACAGCTAATATAGGAACTGGTTTAGCAATAGAAGGTAAAAAAGTAGTGGTTGTGGATGCTGATATTGGACTTAGAAATTTGGATGTTGTAATGGGACTTGAAAATAGAATAGTTTATGATATTGTAGATGTTGTTGATGGGGTTTGCAGATTAAGACAGGCATTAATAAAGGATAAAAGATATGATGGCTTGTTTTTACTACCAGCTGCACAAACAAAAGACAAAAATTCTGTGAGTCCTAAACAAATGCAAGATCTTGCCAAAGAATTAAAAGAAATGTTCGATTATGTGATTATAGATTGTCCGGCAGGTATTGAGCAAGGATTCAAAAATGCCATTGCTGGAGCAGATAAGGCTATAGTAGTTACTACACCAGAAATTTCAGCTGTAAGAGATGCTGACAGAATCATTGGTCTTCTTGAAGCAGCAGAGTTGAGAAATCCACAACTAATAATTAATCGCATTAGGATAGATATGGTAAGAAGGGGAGATATGATGAATATTGATGATATGATTGATATTCTTGCTATAGATCTTCTAGGTGTTGTTCCTGATGACGAATTTATCGTCATATCAACCAATAGAGGAGAACCTGCAGTGACGGATGAAAAATCTCTAGCAGGTAAAGCTTATAGAAATATTACTAAAAGAATCATGGGTGAGAGTATACCTTTTCTTCAATTAGATGGTGATCAAGGATTGGTATCCAGATTAAAGAAATTACTAGGGTTCGTAAAATAATTCGGAAAGGGGAGAGGCAAGATGGACTTCTTTAGATTATTTAGAAATGATGATTCAACCAGTAAGAACGTTGCAAAAGAAAGGTTAAAATTGGTATTGGTCCATGATAGAACAAACTGTTCTCCACACTTTCTGGAAATGATAAAGGGAGATCTATTAAAAGTTATTTATGATTATATGGAAATAGAAGAAGATGGTTTGGATATACGTATTACTAAAACAAAAAGAGAATCTGATGAAGTGATGATACCTGCTCTTATGTTAAACATTCCTATTAGGAAAATGAAAACTAGATAAACTGACCTGAGCGTCAGTTTGTTTTTTTATGTAACTATAATTACCATATCAAGTTTTATTAAGACATTTTATACTAGTTTATGATATAATTTGTTTATATGAAATAGAAGAGGTGGATTATGCTTGATAAAAAATTATTTAAAAATATAGATTTTAATATAATAATTCTAGTAGTAATTTTGTTTTTAATAAGTTTAGTTATAATAAGCAGTGCGACTCAAATGACTATGGCAGAGGGCATTACTAGGCAGGTAAAAGTGCAGTTTATTACCTTTTTCTTAGGGCTGATCGCAATAGCATTTATCCTTATTATTGACTATAAAGTATATTCTTCATTTCATAAATATATTTATGTGCTTAGTATATTAATGCTTTTGTTAGTTTATGTTCCTGGACTTGGGAAGGTGCAATTTGGAGCTAGAAGTTGGATCGATTTAGGTCTAATTGATTTTCAGCCTTCAGAAATAGTAAAGATTGGATTTATTCTTTCTTTTGCGAAGTTTTTAGAGAATAGACAAGACAAGCTTGATACCGTTAAGAGCCTTATACCTGTGGCGTTATTTGCAGCAATTCCTGTATTTTTATTGCTTAGGGAGCCAGATCTTGGTAATACTTTGGTAATAGTAGTTATAGTTTTTGGAATGATATTTGTTTCGGGTCTAGAATACAAAGTTATTGGAAAGGGCTTTGTGGCAGGAGTAATTGCATTACCTATTTTTTATAAGTTTATGGAACCCCATCAAAGAATAAGAATAGATGCATTCCTAAATCCTGCTGATAGAAGCTTGCCTGGTAACTATCAAGTATGGAATTCAAGGGTAGCCATTGGTTCAGGTCAGTTTTCTGGGAAAGGACTTTACCAAGGAACACAGAATAACAATAATTTTATTCCTGTGCAGGAATCGGATTTCATTTTTGCGGTCATGGTTGAAGAACTTGGTTTTATAGCAGGTATTGTAATACTCATTCTTTACTTTATTTTTCTTTTTCGAATGATTAAAATTGCAAAAAATGCTAAGGATATCTATGGTTCATTAGTTGTGGTAGGTATAACTACTATGTTTGCATTTCAAATCTTTCAAAATATAGGTATGACCATGGGTGTAATGCCTGTAACGGGGGTAACATTGCCTTTCTTAAGCTATGGAGGCAGCTCGTTGCTGACTAACATGATCGCAGTGGGGATCGTGTTAAATATAGGAATGAGAAGGCATAAAATTAAATTCTAGAGTTAGGGAGGACAGTTTTTATGAATATAGCTTTAATTGCCCATGACAAGAAAAAAGAGCTTATAGTTCAATTTGCTTTGGCATATAGGGATACATTGGCTAAATACAATTTAGTTGCTACCGGTACGACTGGAAAATTAATACAAGAAGCAACGGGATTAAATATAAGAAAGGTGAAATCAGGACCATTAGGTGGTGACCAGCAAATAGGTGCCGAAGTAGCAGTGGATAAAATCGACCTAATTATTTTTTTCAGAGATCCACTTACTGCCCAACCACATGAACCTGACATATTAGCATTATTAAGGCTCTGTGATGTTTATAGAATTCCTCTGGCTACCAACATAGCCACAGCTGAAATCTTACTTCGTGCTATGGAAAGAGGGGAATTTAATTGGAGAAATGTAAATAAAGAATAGAATTATTGTTTGAATAAAAAAGCATCTTCGATGCTTTTTTATGTATGATTAGCATAGTCGGCAATTGAATTTTGATATTCTTATTTAATTATAAAAAAGGTGGTCAAATGAAGAAAAAATTTAAATTGTATATTCTCTTGTTGCTATTAATAGCCTTCACTTTAACTGGTTGTGAAAAAAAAGAAGAACTGGTTACTGAATCTGCATATATGCTTGGAACTCATATTGAAATCAGTATATGGACTGACAATGTGGTAAATGGAAAAGCAAGTATTCAGAAAAGCTTTAAGCGGATAGAAGAAATAGAAAAACGTATGAGTGTCAATATTAAAGAAAGTGATATTAGTCTGCTCAATAAAAGTGCAGGTAAAAACTCGGTAAAGGTTAATCCTGATACAGCACATGTAC
>JAGXRU010000109.1 GCA_018335765.1 Alkaliphilus sp. | reverse complement strand
CCCACCTATTCTTTTCAAGCATGGAGCCCATTGACTCAAGAAAAAAAATTGTTAAAGCCATAGCCAAGAACGGAAAAATTGTTGAATTTCCAAAACTATCATCAAAAGATCTGAGCAGATGGATCCAGAAAACATTTTTAAAATATAAAAAGGAGATTAGTGAAAAACAAGTGCATGTCTTGATGGAAACAATTGGATATTTAGACAAGAACTCTGTCAAGAATTTGCAGGACGTTGAAAATGAAATTAAAAAAATATGCAACTATATTGGAGATAGAACAAACATTACAAATCAGGATATTGAGATAATGACACCAAAAAATTTAGACAATAATATATTTTCTCTGGTAGAAGCTATAGGACTCAAAAATGGGGGAAAGGCGTTTACTTTTCTTAATGATATCTTATTAGATGGAGAATCGGAAATAAGAGTGCTTCACATGATCTCCAGACAATTTAGATTTTTATACCAAGTAAAATTATTGGAAAAGCAAGGATATACCAGTACTGCAATTGCGTCAAAGATTAATGTGCAAGCGTATGTTGCGAAGAAATTTTTAAGTCAAGCTATGAACTTTGATGTGTTTACATTGGAAAATGCCATGAAACAATGTCTTCAAACAGATATTGATATGAAAAAGGGAAAGATTGCCCACAGATTAGGGATAGAAATTTTAATAAGCAAATTTGTTCACCTATAGTTTTCAAAAAAGCGAAAAAGCGTACGTTGTACGCTTTTAATTTATGGGGAATAAATGACGGTTATTTAAAACAATTAGATCGCTTTATTGATGACACCAAGCTTTTTAGATAATCTTGCAACTTTTCTAGAAGCAGCATTTTTATGAAGAGTTCCTTTAGCTGCAGCTTGCATGATTTTCTTTTCAGCAAGTTGGAACTTGCTTTTAGCTTCATCAAAATTACCCGCACTTAGAGCATCTTCAAATCTTCTAATAGCAGTTTTAACGATAGATTTTATTCTTCTGTTTCTTGCCGTCTTTACTTCAATAACTTTAATTCTTTTCTTTGCAGATTTAATATTAGCCAATCTATTCACCCCCTTATACCCAGTTCAACAAATGATATTTTATCACGAACAGCATAAAATTGCAAGGTAAAAAAGCCCTAATTCTTTTATTTCCATATAAAACAATTATTATGCATAACACACTTAAATGTTATAAGCATAAATTCCTTATACATAAAAAAAATAGCAACGAGAAAACTAATATAACTGGAGGTGTATTTTTATGTTTAGAATAAGAACAGATTTAGCTCTAGAAACTAGAGAATTATATAGAGAGAATATGAAGCAAGAAATTCCAGGAGTAGAGGTAGAGCAAAAAGAAGAGATGTTTGCTACGGTAACAAGAGTCAAGGTTCTAAATAAACAGGGTAGTGAAATAATTGGTAAACCTGAAGGTGAGTATATTACTATAGAATCAGCGGGTTTGAAAAAGGCAGATCCAGACCTGAAGGATCAAGTGAGCCAAATGTTGGCAAAAGAGTTAGTTTGTATTATCCCCCCAAAAATGAATCTTAAAACTTTGATTGTAGGACTAGGAAACTGGAATATAACACCTGATGCATTAGGACCTCAAGTGGTGTCTAAGGTTTTCATCACTAGACATCTGTTCGAGAGTTATGGAAAGACTGAGGATACAAGCATGACATCTGTGAGTGCGATCTCACCAGGTGTCATGGGTACTACTGGTATAGAAACTTTTGAAATTATTCGAGGGATTGTTGAAAAGACTCAACCAGATCTGATAATTGCAATTGATGCCTTGGCATCTAGAAAAATGGAGAGGGTGAATACAACAATTCAAATAGCGACCACTGGTATATGTCCAGGGTCCGGAGTTGGCAACAAGAGAAAAGAGATAAGCGAAGCTACTCTCGGAGTTCCGGTCTTAGCTATAGGTGTTCCTACGGTTGTAGACGCTGCTACCCTTGCGAATGATACCATAGGCTTAGTTGTTGACAACTTTGTTCAACAAGCGCAGAAAGGCTCTGAGTTTTATAATATTCTTAAAGGAATCTCAGATGAGGACAAATATAATTTGATAAAGGAAGTATTAGATCCATATGGAGCAAATGTTATCGTTACCACAAAGGATATAGACATAGTAGTAAAAGATATCTCGCAAATCATTGCAAATGCTATCAATATTTCTCTGCATCCTGGAATAGATTTAAAGGATGTAAATAGATATTTGCAGTAATAGTAAATTTCACTCATATATTATTGATGCTTCTCATATAATTTTATAGTAAATTCAACTACGGAAAAAGCAGAAGAGAGGTGACTAATATATGACAAGAGTTAGGAGATTGGAGATAAGGAAATATAGTAGATGGATGTATATTATTTTTATTCTTTTGATGTGCTTGATTACCTTTAGCTTAATTGTCATGGATGATAATATCGTTGTGCGAGCTAAAAGCATTGGAGAATTGGACAACCAAATATTGAGAAGCCAAGAGGAAATGGATAAAAACAAACTATTTCTTGTAGTATTAAGCAAAAGTTATCCAATGCTGGAAGTGAACTACGAGCTAGAGCATGGTGAAGAGAGCCTGCCTCAAATTTATAGATTGGCATTGGAAAAAATAATTAAATTTGACTATAGGGATCCCCGATCTTTTTTGAGAGCACAAATACCAGTTTTAAGTGAAGTGAATGATGATTTGGGCGAAATTAGTTATAGTATTAACGTTAATCAACCAGACTATGAACCTGAAAATAATGGCAATGATCAAGAAATATTTTTTGTCGACAGAAATGAAACACCTGTACCTGTTGATGTTCCAAAAGATGTACCTGTAATGAGCATTCAGGAGACCGATGATGACAGAATAGTTTCTAGTGTACCGATTGTATCGTCATCAATTAAAAGGCCTAACAAAACTAAACTTGACGCTGAAAAACCAACGATCCTAATTTATCATACTCATGGAACAGAATCATATCTGCCTGAAAAAGCGGGAAATTTTCGTTCTCTCAATAAAAAGTATACTGTACGATCAGTCGGTGAGCAATTGACAAAACATTTAACAAGAAAGGGTCACAATGTAGTTCATGATGAGACGATTCATGACTATCCATCCTTTCAACAGTCATATGTAAGAGGATTGGAAACCCTAAAGAGTAATCTTGACAAAAATCAAAGTATTAAAATAATTTTTGATATACATCGGGATGCTGCACCGGAAAGTCCGAATGCAAGAGAAAATAGTATTGTGTTAATTAACAATGAAAAAGTTGCAAGATTTTGCATGGTGGTAGGTACTCGAAATGATAATGCGGAACAACTCATGATTTTTGCAGAATATATAAGAGCAAAAAGCGACGAGCTTTATCCAGGCCTTGCAAAAGCAACTATAACAAAGGATTTTAGGTTTAATCAATACAACTCTGATTACTATGCATTAATAGAGGTAGGTAATACAGCTAATAATATTGAAGAAGCGCTTAGAACATCAAAGTACTTAGCTGAGATTATAGATAGTGTTATTCAAGATATTAGAGAATAAAATGGGGGGGAGACAATATGTCTCTCCTTTAATAGTATAAAAATAACTAAGTAGGTCGAAAATAATACTGGTGATTTTAATGAGTAGAGCAGACAGAAAAAAAAATGATAAATCTAAAGAGAATAATAAAATAGGCAGAAAGCTATTTTGCATTTCTATTTTACTGTTTTTATTGATATTCGGAATAAAAACAGTCGATAATGCTTTCAGATCTATGCTTTTAATTGATGAACCTAAGGTTTTTGGCCACTTGAGATTGGATGAAAGTATTCATCAAATATATTTTTTGGGTGAAAAGGTATTCGTAAATGAAGAGGACATTAGGGAAGTCTACGGTTATATGACAGACGAAGTAGAAGTGTTTATTCAGATGATAAAGGATAAGAAGGGTCAGCTTGTTAAAAGGAATGAACAATAACCGAGGAGATGCTCGGTTATTGTTTTCTTTTTCACGTCAGTTGAAATAGTTAATGCAATTAGGAAGTAGTTAATGAGACTTCTCAGTTGCATTTACTTTGGCAAATAAGAGATCTTTTTTTGAACAATTAACAACTCTATACGGTTTTTAGGAATTATGTTATAATAGTGAAGATTATTTTATATGTAATAATAGGAGGTGTAGTTGATGCCTAGTAATCGTCAAAGTTCGATACGTAATTTCAGTATCATTGCCCATATAGATCATGGAAAATCTACCCTTGCGGATAGACTCATAGAGCAAACGGGAATGCTGACTCAAAGAGAAATGAAGGATCAGATACTTGATAGCATGGACCTAGAGAGGGAACGAGGGATCACCATAAAGTTGCAAACCACTCGTTTGGTTTATAAGGATAAAAACGGAGAAAATTATATTTTGAATCTAATAGATACGCCAGGGCATGTGGATTTTACTTATGAGGTATCTAGAAGTCTCGCTGCCTGTGAAGGAGCTGTTTTAGTTGTAGACGCTTCACAAGGAGTTGAAGCTCAAACCTTGGCAAATGTGTATATGGCACTAGAACAAAATTTGGAAATTGTGCCTGTGATTAATAAAATTGATCTTCCTAGTGCCAGACCTGATGAAATCAAGGAAGAGATAGAGGATATTATAGGCATTGATGCTAGTTATGCTCCTTTGATATCTGCAAAGGAGGGCTTGAATATTGAAGAAGTTTTAGAAGCTGTTGTTAAACATATTCCTGCTCCTTCGGGAAATGAGGAGGAATCATTAAAAGCTTTGATTTTTGACTCCTATTATGATAGCTATAGGGGTGTTGTGGCATATGTCAGGATTGTTGATGGAACAGTAAAACCAGGTGATAAGATTCTCATGATGGCTACCGGCAAGAAGTTTGAAGTCAATGAGGTTGGTATATTTTTGCCATCTCCATTTCCAATGCAAGAATTGCGTGCAGGAGATGTTGGATATGTCACAGCGAGTATTAAAAACGTGAAGGATGCAAGAGTAGGTGACACAATAACCAGTGCTCTAGCACCAACACTAAAGCCTCTACCTGGCTATGCGAAGGCTATACCAATGGTTTATTGCGGAGTTTATCCGGCAGAGGGAGAAAAATATGAAAATGTAAGGGACGCATTAGAAAAATTGCAGGTCAATGATGCTGCCCTAGAATTCGAACCAGAGACATCTGTGGCTTTAGGATTTGGATTCCGATGCGGTTTTCTTGGTTTGCTTCACATGGAAATCATTCAACAAAGATTGGAAAGAGAATTTGATCTAGACCTTATAACAACTTCGCCAAGTGTTATATACAGGATAACTAAAACCGATGATGAAGTACTCATGATACAAAATCCTGCGAATTTACCTATGCAAACTGAAATAAAAATTATGGAAGAACCAATTGTCAATGCCAATATAATACTTCCAAATGAATATGTTGGAGGTATTATGGAGTTGTGTCAAGAGCGAAGGGGTATCATGAAAAATATGGAGTATATAGATCCGAAAAGAGTGGTTCTACACTATGAGCTACCGTTAAATGAAGTGATTTATGACTTCTTTGATGCACTTAAATCAAAAACCAGAGGGTATGGATCATTTAATTATCAGTTCAAGTGTTATCAAGAGTCAAAACTGGTAAAGCTTGATATATTGTTAAACAAAGATGTTGTAGATGCCTTTTCAATTATTGTCCATGAGAGTAAAGCTGATTCAAGAGGCAGGGCTATTTGTGAGAAATTAAAGGATGTAATTCCTAGACATATGTTTGCTATTCCTATACAGGCAACTGTGGGGAATAAAGTAATTGCCCGGGAAACAATAAGTGCATTGAGAAAGGATGTACTTGCGAAATGCTATGGTGGAGATATCACTAGAAAGAAAAAATTACTTCAAAAGCAAAAAGAAGGTAAAAAACGGATGAGACAACTTGGATCGGTGGAGGTTCCTCAGGAAGCATTTATGGCAGTACTAAAATATGATGATAAATAATGGCCACCTAAGGTGGCTTTTTTATAGATTTTTTCAGGAGGTGTTTACTTGAAAGAAATTGCTTTGTATATTCATATACCCTTTTGCATAAAGAAATGTTTTTACTGTGACTTCTGTTCTTTTGATACAATGAATAATAAAATTGAAGACTATTTTTCTGCTCTCATTTCTGAAATGGAAATGCAAAAGGAAATTTTAAATGATTATGTGGTAAAAACAATTTTTATTGGAGGGGGAACACCCTCTATGGTTAGTATTTCTGAAATGGATAGACTATTTAGAAGTCTTTATAAAGAATTTAATATATCAAATGAGGCAGAAATTTCTCTTGAAAGTAATCCAGGGACCTTGACCGAAGAAAAAATTCGGTTTTATCTTGATATTGGCATAAATAGATTGAGTATAGGGCTGCAAGCGTGGCAGAACCATCTATTAAAGAAAATGGGAAGAATACATAGTCAAAGTGACTTTATAAAGAACTATACCTGTGCTAGAGAGTTAGGTTTTAATAATATCAATATAGATTTAATGTTTGGATTACCGGATCAATCTTTTAAGGATTGGGAGAAAACACTGAAGGAAGTCGCTGCTCTTTCGCCAGAACATATATCTGCATATAGCTTAAAAATTGAAAAGGATACAAGATTTTTCTCTTTGCTAGAATCAAGAAAACTGATTTTACCAAATGATGAAGAAGATAGAAAAATGTATCATCATACAATAAGTTTTTTAAGAGAAAATAATTATAAGCACTATGAAATATCTAATTTCGCCAAAGGAAAAAATCAATGCAGGCATAATATGGTATATTGGAACAATGAAGAATACTTGGGTGTTGGTCTTGGCGCTCATTCTTACTTCAATAAATCCAGATATTCTAATATTGAAGATGTGGATCAATATATTGCTATGCTTCACAGAAAATCACTGCCATGTGCTTTTAAATTGAGCACTGCCCTAAAAGATGAGATAGAGGAGACAATGTTTTTAGGCTTGAGAAAAACTGAAGGCATTTATACGAAAGATTTTACCCATAGATTTGGAATATCACCATTCAAAATATATTTAAAACAATTGCAAGATTTAGAAAAGAAAGGGTTAATATGTATGAAAGAAGGTAATATCTGTTTAACATTAAAGGGATATGACCTTTCAAATCAAGTATTAATTG
>JAGXRU010000108.1 GCA_018335765.1 Alkaliphilus sp. | reverse complement strand
GTTTACAGGTTTTATCAAACCAGTTTCTGGAATTAAATGAGAATCAAGTGCCTACAGGCAGATTATTAGATGTCACCGATACACCTATGGACTTTCGACAACTGAAGCTGATTGGTAAAGATATCGAGAGCGATGACCTACAGCTGCGAAGAACCAATGGATATGACCATCCATGGATGCTGCAGGAGAGAGAGAATCAGATTGCAATGGTTGACGAGATCAGCGGAAGAAAAATGACAGTTTCCACTACTTGCCCAAGTGTAGTGATCTATAGCTATAATTATCCGAATCAAGAAAAGTTAAAGGGGGGCAAAACTGGAAGCAAGTATGATGGAATTTGCTTTGAGACACAGTATGAGCCTGACGGCATAAACCATGAGCATCTGCATAAGGGAATTTTAGACATTGGAGAGAGGTATTATCACAAAACAAAGTTTGAATTCTCAACGATATAGGAGGAATGAAAATGTATCTAGGAGTAGATTATTATCCCGAGCATTGGGAAGGACATATGCTGGAACAAGATCTTGAGCGTATCAGAAACATGGGTGCCAACATCATACGTATCGGCGAATTTGCTTGGCATCTTATGGAATCTTCAGAAGGCAGTTACGATTTTTCTTTTTTTGATAATGTAATCCAAAGGGCAAAAGAGTATGATTTGAAAGTAATGTTTGGTACACCTACGGCTACCTTTCCTGCTTGGCTTGCAAAGAAGCATCAATCTGTTTTGTCTAAGGATGAATATGGGTATATAAGGGTATTCGGAGGAAGAAGGCAGTATTGCTATAATTCTGATATCTACAGAGAGTACAGCAAGAAAATAGTAGAAAAGCTAGTGGAACATTATCAAAATGAAAAAAATATTGTCGCTTGGCAAATTGACAATGAATTTGGACATGAGGGAAGCGATTTATGCTACTGTGAGCTCTGCCACAGAAAATTCCAACAGTTTTTAAGCGAGAAGTATAGAGATGTTGATGAATTAAACAAGGTGTATGGAACCATCTTTTGGGGACAGACCTACAATAAATTTGAGGAGATTCCACTGCCACAGCCAACCATCACTACCCATAACCCTGCTCTGCGACTTGATTGGGCGAGGTTTAGATCTCATTCTATCAATACCTATGCGAAAATGCAGATTGACCTTGTTAAGGCGTGTAAGGGCGAACATCAAGAAGTTACACATAATTTTTCCGGAGGCTTCTTTGACAAAGCTTATGATCTAAATGTTGTAGCAGAAGACTTGGACTTTGTTTCATATGACAATTATCCGGTTTGGGGAGGTCTTAGTGAGCCACTTAAACCAGAACACATTGCCATGACACATGACTACATGCGTGGCTTAAAAAATAAAAACTATTGGATTGTAGAGGAATTGATGGGAGCACAAGGTCATAATGTGATTGGCTATTTGCCGAGACCAAATCAAGCGAAAATGTGGGCATATCAAGCCATGGCACATGGCTGTGAAAACCTGCTTTTTTTCCGTTGGCGTGGAATGACTCGGGGTGCTGAGCAATTTTGCCTTGGAATTATCGACCAAAACAACGAGACCGGACGCAAACATGAAGAAGTAAAATCCTATATAGAAGATGTAAAAAAGCATGAAACAATTCTGAAAAGTGTGATAAAATCAGATATAGCTGTACTGTATGATTATGACAATAATTGGTCATGGCATATCCAACAGCAGTCGGCTGAATTTAACTTTACGCAGGAGTTAGTTCGCCTGTACGCTCCATTTTACCGCCTGAATGCCAACATAGATGTAGTCAGTATCGAGAAGGATTTTTCTCGTTACAGGGTGATAATTGTACCGGTGATGCAAGTCATAGATGAAGAACTGGGACGCCGATTTGAAGCCTTCGCCAGAAATGGGGGCACGATTATCTTTTCATTTAGAGCCGGTATCAAGGATAGAGACAATAACCTGCATTTTGAGAAGGTTTATCCATGTCATATACGTACTATAACAGGAATAAAAATATTAGAATCCGAAGCTCTTCAAAGAGGACAGCAGGTACAGGTTGCAGGGGTGGGAGAATATGAAGGCAAAGAGGGCAAATGCACTGTTTGGCGAGATTTGATAACGCCTGAAAAAGCACAGGTCTTATATCGGTATGACGATAAATTTTATCGTGAAAATGCATGTATTACGCTCAATCATTATGGAGCGGGAAATGTTTACTATGTGGGAGCAGGAGTAGACGGACAAATCTTGCAGGATATTGCCAGAGTGATCGCTGATGATCTGGGAATTAGAACGATAGATTCTCCGGAGGGACTAGAGATTATGATTCGAGAAGCAGGTCAAGAAGAATGGTGTATTATCAATAACCATTCAGAGGATGAGATAATGTTTAATGGGATTAAGATGGCAGCGTATGGCAGCAAAATCCTTAAAAGGTCTGAATTAATAACAACAACTCTTTGATTGAGAGAGCATGAATGTAGAAAGGAAGAATAGTATGGCTACTATAAAGGATATAGCAAAAATAGCTGCTGTTTCGTCTGCGACCGTATCTCGTGTACTCAACAACGACATTGCTCTTTCTGTTGGAGAGGAAACAAGAAGACGAATTTTCCAAGTAGCGGAAAAGCTGGATTATAAAATTCCTAAGAAGAGAAATCGAAATATAGAAAAGCGGATTAATTTGGGGATTATCCATTGGTATTCCCCAAAGGAGGAGCTGGAGGATCCATACTATTTGTCTATACGAAAAGGAATCGAAAAAGAGTGTTACAACAAAAAAATAGAAATAACTACCATTTTTAAGAATGACGAAAAATATACAACCAATGAGCTAAAGGATATTGATGGTATTATTGCTATAGGGAAATTTAGTAAAGAGGATATTGAAACCTTTGCTATATACTATAAGAATATAGTTTTTGTAGATTTTGATCCTGAAGGAATGATCTATGATTCGGTCGTAAGTGATTTTAGAACAACGGTTGCAGCACTGTTGACCTATTTATACGATAAAGGACATCGCAAGATAGGATTTATAGGTGGAAAGGAATATGTAGGCAGGAACAAAGAGGTCATAAAAGATGAACGTGATGTGACTTATTATGATTTTGTGAAGGAAAAGGGAATCTACGATGCAGAATGTGTTTATTTAGGTAAGTTTACAGCAGAAAGCGGTTATGAATTGATGAAGAAGGCGATTGAAAAAGGGCCAATTCCTTCTGCGTTCTTTTTAGCCAATGATTCTATAGCGATCGGAGCAATGAAAGCCCTCCATGAAGCAAATATAAATGTTCCCAAAGATGTGAATATCATTGCCTTTAATGATAATCCAACCTCGAAATATTTAATGCCTCCACTAAGCACAGTAAAAATTCACACCGAGTTTATGGGGGTAACAGCTGTAGGCTTGTTAATAGAACGGATTAATGAAAATCGTGAAATAGTGAAGAAGGTCATCATACCTTCAGAACTGATACTGCGAGAAAGCAGCAAATAAAGTGTAGAAGGGACAGGACAAGGCCCCTGTCCCTTGTCCTGTATCAAATCCATTTTCCGTAGCTTCGAATTCATTGTAGTTTCGAATTCATTGTAGCTTCGAATTCATTCGAAGAAATACATATATTCTATTCAGCAAGAATTGGAGGTGAAAAAGCATATGAATATCCTTTTTTCTAGTTTGATCTACGCAATAGCTGTATTTATTGTCTTTTTTGCAGTATTCTACTTCATAAGCTTTCGAAACAAAAAGGAAGAATTAAAGAATCTTTTGTTTTGGTCTGCTATTGTATCCATTTCTGTAGTTTTAATAGACTTGTTTTTAAATAAATAAGAAGCATATATCTTTGGAGATTGAAATCTCCTCTGTGAGTATG
>JAGXRU010000107.1 GCA_018335765.1 Alkaliphilus sp. | reverse complement strand
TTACCCTTCTTTAAATCAATTTTGATGGGTGGATCAGAGTAAGGGTCATTATATTTCATATCCATAGGTACATCTATTTCTATTCCTCCAATATCATCAACAAGCTTTATTAAACCCTTGTAATCAACCTTAACATAATAATTTATTTTAACATTCAAAAATCCTTCTACGGTTTCGATTGCATTTTCTATTCCTCCAAAGGCATAGGCGTGATTAATTTTATCTTCACCTTTTCTGCCAGCAATTTTAACTCTTGTATCTCGAGGGATAGATATGATATCTAGCAACTTGCTTGTAGGATTAAAAGTTGCCAACATAATGGTATCTGTTCTAGCACCTTCACTGGCATTAGTGTCCTTTGCATCAACACCTACTATTAGTATATTAACTGGCTCTCCATCAGCAGGAGCGTCCTTGTTTTCTGTACCTTGACCTTTGCTTATACTGTTTAGAAAAACATAGTAACCTAGCACCATAATCAAAACGAATATAATAAAAGCGAATATAAAAGTTTTAAGAAATTTTTTCATTATTTAACTCCTCTTATGATTTATATCTAATAGCAAGTAGTTTCTTGCATGAATAGTCGAGACATGAAGCAAATCTCCTTTTTTTAAAACATATTCTATTGTATGTTCAAAAGCCATTAAAGTAGCTCTGTCCAAATTGGACAAAGCTATACTGCGCAGTTGATCTACCCCTGCAAAATCTCTATTGGGTTCGATATAATCTGCTAGAAATATAATTTTTTCCAGAGGACTCATGTTTTCCCTACCTGTTGAATGGAAACGAATAGCATTTAATATATCAATATCCTCAATACAGAATTTGTATTTTGCCAACTCTGCCCCCACTGGACCATGAAGTAGTTTTATGTTATTTCTTAATACATTATCAAGTAATATATCAAATTTTGAAGATAATTGCAATAACTCATTGTTATTTAAATTCTTAGCACAGTCATGAAGCAATCCAGCTATGGCTGCTTTTTCTATAGAAACATTATACCTTACAGCTAGATCCACTGCTACCTTTTGCACTCCTAACGAATGCAAATATCTTTTAGGATCCAATTTTTCTCTCAATATCTCCGAAATACTATCCAAGTCTAACAATAGTTTCACCTCTATGAACATATAATCCGTGCTTATAAATATAATATTCTACTGATTCTGGCAAGAGATATTTTATGGATTGTTGCTTTTTAATTTTCTCTCTTATGTCAGTAGAAGATATTGCCAAAGCTGGAACATTGATTTTTCTAATATAGGCATTATTCTTTATTTCAAGTTCATGAATCTTTTCATCCACAACACTAGAATCTAGACCTGGTCTTGTTGCTGCTATGAAATTAACAGAATGCAGTAACTCTTTTACATTTTTCCAAGTATCTAGCTCACAGACAGCATCTGCTCCAGTGATAAAAAATAATTCTGTATCTTTTTGATAAATCTCTTTTATTTTTTTAATTGTATTTATTGTATAGGATACTTCATCATTATCAAGTTCAATTTTCGATACTTCAAAATACGGATTTGTAATAGTGGCAAGTAAGGTCATGAAATATCTATGTTTACTCTCACTAATTTTCACCTCTGTCTTGTGTGGAGGTATACCTGCCGGAACAAACAATACTTTCTCAAGATTATATTCGCATCTAATTTGTTCTGCGATAACCAAATGTCCAAAATGAATCGGATCAAAAGTGCCGCCCATAATTCCCACTTTTTTGAGTTCTTTGTTTGGTTTTTGAATTATATCATTATAATTATTAATGGACATATAAATCCCCCAAATTAAAACAGTTAATTTTGCTTTTGTATATATTATATATTATTATAAAATAATGGCAATGCAAATATGGCTACACATTGGTTATGCGATAATATTAACAACACACTATTTACATGGAAAAAAATCGAGAACTCTCGATTTTTTATACTCCTTTATTTTGGAATTTGAATTTTCGGGTTTTCTTTGGCTTTTCTATACAACACAAATTTATTTCCGATTGCCTGAACAAATTCTGAATTAGTTGTTTGAGCCAATTCTCTTGCCGTTGTTTTGGCATCTAATAAGCTGTTTTCCAAAATATTTACTTTAACAAGTTCTCTAGCTTCTAAAGCATCATTTAACTGCAATACAAAATTATCAGTAATTCCGCCTTTACCAAGCTGAGTGATTGACTTCATGGTGTTTGATAATCCTTTTAAATAGCTTCTTTGTTTCCCAGTAAGCAAAATAATCCTCCCCTATGCTTCCACTTCTTTTCTAGCTTTTCTTCTATGGATTTCATAATTTTTACTGCCCTTTTTCCAACCGCCTCTAGTTTTATTCTCTAAGGATTCTTTTGCTTCACATATTACAAAATCATTTTTTTCTAAGCAATAGTATGTAGACAATCCTTGTTTACAGTTTTGACAGTTAAAACAACTCATTTTAAATCACTTACCTCCATCTCTATTAATCATAAAATTCAAATTCAAATTCAAATATTTTAACTGTGTCTCCATCTTGAATTCCTAATTTCTTGAGTTCATCCACAATACCCCTCTTTCTAAGGAAATTCTGGAAATAACTTAAAGAATCCATATCATCAAAATTAGTTGACTCTATAAGTTTATCGATTGGTTTACCTTCAATAATAAAATATTCATTTTCTTTTCTTACTGTTATCTTTTTATTATCAGCATTTTGTACTGTATAATACTTAAAAGAGTCCTTTTCTTCAATCATCGGAATCTTTTCAATGGTATCCAACCTTTTGGCAACTTCACGGAATAATTCTGTCAACCCTCTATTAGTTGCTGCCGAAATAGGATAAACATCATATCCTTTTGATGTCATATAATCATTAAATTCATTATAATAAGCATTATTATCAAGTAAATCCATTTTATTAGCAGCGACTATTTGAGGCTTTTCAGTTAATTCAGAAGAATAATACCTTAATTCCTCGTTTATTTTATTAAAATCCTCAATGGGATTTCTTCCCTCTATACCAGAAATATCAACTACATGCACTAATAGTTTCGTTCTTTCTACGTGCCGTAAAAAATCTAATCCAAGACCTATACCCTCATGAGCACCTTCTATCAACCCAGGTATGTCAGCCATTACAAAACTATTTTTGTCTATTTCAACTACTCCTAAATTTGGCGTCAGCGTAGTGAAATGATAATTAGCAATTTTAGGCTTTGCACTAGTGACAACAGAAAGAATTGTAGATTTTCCTACATTAGGAAACCCAATTAATCCCACATCTGCCAGAAGCTTTAATTCTAAAATTACCCATCTTTCTTCGGGGTGTCCTCCACTTTCTGCAAAGTTTGGAGCTTGACGTGTTGAAGATGTAAAGTGTACATTTCCTTTCCCTCCGCGTCCACCTTTGGCAATAACAGCTGTTTGTCCATGTTCAACCAAATCGGCAATGACAAGATTTGTTTCTTCATCTCTAACTATTGTTCCAGCGGGCACCTTGAGAATTAAA
>JAGXRU010000106.1 GCA_018335765.1 Alkaliphilus sp. | reverse complement strand
GCATGGGCAACCTTGACAGTTGGGGTGGCTTCAGGATTGGTACATGGAATAAGAGCACCAATAATGCCCACTGGTTTTGCGATCTTCATGATTTTCTTTTCTTCGTCATTTTCGATAACACCTACTGATTTTTTACCCTTTAGGTCTCGAATACAACCTTTACCCTTTGCCATCAACTTGTTATACTTTCCTTCATAGTTACCCATTCCAGATTCTGCTACAGCAAGCTTTGCAATTTCTTGAGCTGGACCATCCTTTACTACATTCCATACAATAGCCTGAACTAATCTGTCAACTTGTTCTTGGCTGTAATGTTCAATTGATTTCTGAGCTTTTCTAGCTCTCTCCATTAGATCTGCTACATATTCTGATGCAGGCATACTTGTTTGATTTGTCATTAAACCTACCTCCTTGTTATTTTTATTATGATTATATATTGTTTCTTTTTTAACTAAATCTAGCATAAATTTAAAATGCAATTATTGTGCCAAGTCTAAATATTGGAATGATAGGGAATCTAAGCAAAAGAAATAACAAAAATGAAGATGAATGATGCATTAAAGCATCAATTGTTCGGATTATTTTTTGAAGTTAAAGGCAAAGTTTCACTCCAGACACATGTATTAACCTAGGACAGATTCAACTAAGTATCAGGATGATGCAAACTCGTATCGTTAATGCCGTATCTATTGATTTTACGGACTATAGTCGGTTGACTGACACCCAAAAATTTTGCTACTTCTCTAGTGGTTTTATATTTATCTACTGCAGTTTTGATGATTTGTTTTTCTACTTCTTCAATTGCATCTTTCAGATGCATCATAGAAGGAATTTTAATATCAGAGGTGTCTTCTTCTTTGTTCAAAATATAATTTGGTAGATTTTGAGGTAATATGGTGTCATCCTTTGTAGTAATGACAAGCCTTTCAATAATGTTTTCCAATTCTCTGACATTACCAGGCCAGTTATATTTTATTAAAACTGCCATGGTATTAGGATCTATTCTTTTATTATCGTGAAATTTCTCATTATATTTTCTTAAAAAATGGTGTGCCAACGGAAAAATATCCTCCTGACGTTCCCTAAGGGGTGGGATGTGAATTGGAACTACGTTAAGGCGATAGAATAAATCTTCTCTAAATTGCTTTTCATTGACCATTATCCGTAGATCTTTGTTGCTGGCAGTAATAATTCTGACGTCGACCTTAATGGGCGTAATTCCACCTACTCTTTGAATTTCCTTATCTTGAATAACCTGCAAAATTTTTACCTGCAAATTTAGTGGAAGCTCTCCGATCTCATCAAGAAAAATTGTTCCATTTTGAGCTAACTCGAACATCCCAAGCTTTCCTTGCTTCCTAGAACCAGTAAAAGCACCGTAGTCATAGCCAAATAATTCGGATTCCAGTAAGGATTCTGGAATTGCACCACAATTAACCTTTACAAAGGGTTGAGCTTCTCTGTCGCCCGATTGATGGATATATTTTGCCAGTTCGCCTTTACCAACGCCTGATTCTCCTGTTAATAGGATGGTGGAATCTATTTGAGATAATCTTTCGGCTAATTGCAACAAATCTTTCATTTTCTTACTGTTAACAATAAGGCTGCCTATATTTTTTTGTTGTTTCAACTCTTCTAGTTCGTTTTGGATATCCTCCAACTGATTTTTCAAATGAATCAATTCCGTGATATCTCTGGAGGTACTTACTATTTTCTTTATGGAACCATTACTATTAAAGATAGGTGTACCGGTTGTTAATATTTGTTTTCCAAGCTTATTAGAATGCAAAATGGTAATTTGCTGCTTTTTCTTAAAAACCATTTTAGCTACTGAGGGTGAAAAAACACCTTCCTTTTCTAATACATCAACATTTTTACCTATGATTTCTTCTTTCTTAATTTGGTAAAGTGACTCACAGGCCTTATTTATCCATTCAGCATTACCATACATATCATCAATGAAAATAGAATCTTGTGTTGAATCAAGAATAGATTTGTTGTCTTCTAAAATTGATTTTGATATAATGCTAGATAGATGTTCGTTATCATATATAACAATGCCATAGGAAGAATGATGGGTATTTTTTTCAAGAACAATAATTCGGATAACTAGTTCATTGTTAAAATCCAGTGTAATTCTTTGGATATTGTTGATCTCAAAGGAATTGAGAAGATCGGTTATGGGGTTGCTACTCTGTATTTTATCAGCATAGGCTTTCAAGAAATCTAAGCCCTTGGGGTTACCAAAATGAACTTCTTTATCAGTTATCAATAGTATACCCATGGATATTTTATCAAGAAGTGTTTCTATTAGCTGAATACAAATTCCTCCTATCACGATTATTTTATCACGATTATTTAAGGAAGCTATTTCTTTGTTTAAAATTGAGTATCTTACGAAAGTTTTATTTATTACATTATATACTTACTGTAATACTTACACATAGTTTTTGTCAATAGGGTAGAAGAGATGGATCGGGGGTTTTGGGCAGTTTAGAGAGTTTGCCAAAAAATATTGGCTTATCGGAGCTTATTAGCCAATAAAGAAAAAAATTTAATAAAAGGTTTACTTTTAGATGCAAAATGGTATAATGTATATTGAATAAAGACCAATGGATTAATCCATTGGTCTTTAAAGTATAGCTGAATAGGTATTTTAATAATATGTTAATATAGTTAATATAATAATTAAGAGACAAGATAGGGGAGGAACAAAAATAAATGAATTCAACTATAGTAAAAAAAGAAAACAATGAAGTTACATTAAAGATCGAAGTTAGTGCAGAGATCTTTGAAAAGTCGGTCGAGAAAGCGTACAACAAAATGAAAGGCCGTTTTAATATTGCGGGTTTCAGGAAAGGCAAATCACCCAGAAAACTAATTCAATTACATTATGGAGAAGGTGTTTTCTATGATGAAGCCATTAATGATATCTGTCCTATAGAATTTACAAAGGCTGTAAAGGAATATAATTTAGAGCCTGTAGATAGACCATCTCTTGATATTATAGAAGTAGGGTCAGGAAAAAATTTGGTATTTACAGCTACAGTAACAGTAAAGCCCGAGGTGACTTTGGGGGAATATAAAGGTATAGAAGTAGAAAAAAAGGAGTATAATGTTAAGGAAGAAGACGTAGTTAAGGAATTAGAGGCTCTTAGGGAAAAAAATGCCAGACTCATTTCGGTCGAAAGATCTGTTCAAGATGGAGATACTGTTATTATTGATTATACTGGTTTCACAGGTGAAGAACAGTTTGAAGGTGGAACAGCACAAAAACAAACTTTGGAAATAGGTTCCGGGAAGTTTATACCAGGCTTTGAAGAACAACTTATAGGTGCCAACCCTGGAGAAGATAGAGAGGTAAAGGTTGTTTTCCCAGAGGAGTACCATGCTGAAAACTTGGCAGGTAAAGAGGCTGTATTTAAAACAACGGTGCATGAGGTTAAAGAAAAAGAACTTCCACAGCTAGATGATGAGTTTGCAAAGGATGTCAGTGATAAGGACACCCTAGAGGAACTAAAGACGGATATATGGGCAAATATGGAAAAAACTGCAAAAATTAAGACTGAAAGAGAACTCAAAGATGCTGTAATAGAGAAGATTGTAGGAAA
>JAGXRU010000105.1 GCA_018335765.1 Alkaliphilus sp. | reverse complement strand
ATCGGAGAAGGGAAAATATAAGATTCCCAAATACCAAGAGATTCTACGCCAATTCTATAAGCCATCTCCCATATAATTATCAGAATTAGGTAAAAGGATATTCTCTTCAATACTCCAGTCATTATCGTATTCAGCTTTTGCAACCTTCTCGACCTCCTCTTTAAGTTCTTTCATAATAGCTGCAACCATGTACGCCAGGTCTAAGTTTTCTGACCGTCTAGGTCTGCCAAGCTGAATACGGAACTCGGTTTTTACAGTTCCTGGATTGGCAGACATTACAATTACCCTATCTGCTAAAAATACAGATTCTTCAACATTATGGGTAATAAAAATAATAGTTTTCCCTGTTTCAAGCCAAATTTTCTGCAGCTCATATTGCAAGATACTCTTTGTTTGGCTGTCGAGAGAAGCAAAAGGTTCATCCATTAATAAAACTTCAGAATCAAGTGTTAAAGCTCTTGCAAGAGCCACTCTCTGCTTCATCCCACCAGAGAGTTCGTGTATAAATGAATTTTGAAATTTTGTCAGATGAACCATTTTCAGATATTTCAAAGCTTTTTCTCTTCTTTCTTCTTTAGAAATACCAGCCATCTTCATTCCAAATTCGACATTATCAATAACTCTAAGCCATGGAAATAGAGCTGATTCCTGAAACATTACGGCTCTGTCTGATCCTGCCCCTTTTATTTCTTTCCCATTTACTAAAATTCTGCCTTTTGTTGTCTTTTCCAGTCCAGCAATGATATTTAACAGCGTAGATTTTCCACAGCCAGAAGGACCTAGTATACAAACAAATTCACCGGTTTTGAACTCTAAATTGATTTTTTCCAGTGTGTGGGTCATATTATGTTTTGTTATAAATTGCTTGCTAACATTCTCAACAACAATACTCATTTTATCGCCTCACCTCATAGCTTACATTATTCAATATGCTAATGTATTTCATCTAAGTTTTTTTCTTTTAATACTTTGTTAAGCAAATTTAAATTAAACAAATTTTTAAGATCAGGTTTTTCTTTAAGAAAACCAATCTCTGCTGAGAGATTTGCGAGTTCAATAACAGAATCCATCTCGGGGTCGTATGTTACATTTAATCTGTTGAAAGAAGCATCTAGTACATCCTTATCCAAAGCCTTTTGTGTCAATTCTTTGATTTTAGAATTAATTATTGCCTTGGCTTCTACAGGGTTATTATTAATATAATCAGTCAATTCAACATGAGTTCTAAGGAATTTTTCTACTAGATCAGGGTGTTCCTGTATAAATTGAGTTCTGGCTATAACTAATGCTGTGCTATAATTTCCATCCCTCCAAACCTGATTGTAATCCAACACAACATTTACTCCGATTTCATCTATCAATCGGGAACCCCATGGTTCTGGAACAAGAGCTGCATCAATTTCTCCTTTATCTAGAAGTGTTTTGATATCTGGATTTTCAGCCTGTACAATCTCAACAGTGCCACCTTTTGCTGTATCTTTTAATCCATTTTGTTGCAAAATAATTCTTAAGGACAAATCTTGAGTATTTCCGAATTGCGGAATAGCAACTCTTTTTCCACTTAAATCCTCTATTTCATTTATTTCCAAGTCCTTTCTTGATACTAAAATAGCTCCTGCATTCGTTGCTCCTGCAATAATCTGAAGATCTCCACCCGATCTTACATATCCGTTGATTGCAGGACCTGGACCTATGTATCCGATATCCACTTCTCCGGCAAATATGGCCTCAATAACAGAGGGTCCTGCATTAAAGGTTTTCCATTCAATTTCGGCAGAATCTTCAAAAACATTTTGGTATTTTCCTTCAATCCTTCCTATAAGAGCTTGTGAATGTGTAATGTTAGGAAAATGAGCAATTCTAACCTTCGAGTTTCCATCTTCATTTTCTGATGAAGAGCATGCTGTAAGTCCCAAAACTAATATTATGACAACGGCCAAAATAGATAGCAGTCTTGTGATTTTCATTCTAAATCCCTCCCTTGTAGGTATTCATTAAAAACATACTTGTTTACTAGGATATTAATACATGGAATAATATTATTTCATTATCAGATTATTGTCAATATAAATATTTTTACAATTAAAGATATATTTTGATCAAATAGTTATAAAAAATAAGTATTGACAGTGATTGTGATAGATGGTAGAGTAGTAAAAACAAAATTGGTTAATTCGGATAAGAATAGTATAGATTAGCTCGTTGAAGGGTGGAGTGTTAATGCGAATTTTAATTATTTCTTTAAGATAGAATAAGATAGAATCAAAAGAAAGATAGAATCAAAAGAAATTGTGGAAAAAGCAGATTGTATAATAACTTAGAATTTAAAGGAGAGAGTTTAATGTTAAAAATACCTCAGCAAGTTATGGAAGAGGGAAAAAATTTCAGATCTAAGATAGAGGAACTTAAGAAAGGAATAATAGAGCCAGAACGATTTAAGCCCTATAGGGTATCGATGGGAATATACGAACAAAGGGAAAATGGCACTTATATGATTAGAACTAGAATCCCATCTGGAGTTATTTGTTTAGATCAGCTTAAAAAAATCAGTGAGATAGCAAAGGGATATGCTCATGGTTATGTGCATTTGACAACTAGGCAAGATATTCAGTTTCACAGGGTTACTTTAGATGATACAGCCAATATAATGGAGGAGCTTTTAGAAGTAAATATTATTACAAAAGGTACAGGTGGTAATACTGCAAGAAACGTAGGTTGTTCTCCTCTGTCCGGCGTATCTAAAGATGATGTGTTTGATGTTACGCCCTATGCTATTGCCACAACGGAATATGCTCTAAAGGATCCTACAATATTCAGTCTACCAAGAAAATTTAAAATTGCATTTTCAAATTCTCCAGATGATACAGGAAATGCCACAATTGCTGATTTGGGATTTGTTGCCAAGATACAAAACGGTGAAAAAGGATTTGAAGTGTACGGTGCTGGTGGACTAGGTGGAAGCCCTGTAGTTTCCATTAAACTGGAAGATTTTATTCAAGCTTCAGATGTTTTATATCATGTTCAAGCAATGAAGGAAATATTTGAGAATGAAGGCGATAGGGCAAATAAAAACAAAGCCAGAATTAGATTTATTCTGCAAAGATTAGGGGAAGATGCTTTCAAAGCTTTATATTATGAAACGGTAGAAAAAGTGAAAAGAGAGAAATCCATAGACACCATTTTCACTGATGAAAATACGAGCAAACCGATAGGCAAGATAAGTGCAAATAATAATCCATTAGTTTTTGAACAGAAAAATGAAGGATACTATTCCATATACGTTCATCCTCAAAATGGCAATCTTAAAGCTGAAAGTATTGATGAAATTGTTGATATTATTTCTAATTTGGACTACAGACCATCCATTAGGCTCACAAACACCCAAGGGTTTTATATAAGGGATCTAAAAGGGAATCATGTTGATGAACTTCTTAATACAATACAAAAATTCACTTCACCATTCGATGTTGATAATTCTGTGGCATGTGCTGGAGCTGCAACTTGCAAGCTGGGATTGGCATTATCACAAAATCTTTTAACTGCAATAACAGAAAGATTTTCAGATGTTGATCCTAAACTCAAGGTGCAATTGCCAAGAATCTTTATTTCTGGATGTCCTAATTCCTGTGGTCAGCACCCAAAAGGTGAAATAGGTTTGTACGGAAAGGCTAAAAGAGTAAATGATGGATTGGTACCGATGTATGAGGTCACCTTCGGAGGATCTGTAGGAGTAGGAAAAGCTGTTTTAGGTATGGAATATGGGACAATTCCAGCCAAGAAGATACCTGAATTCATATATCAAATAGCAAACCTAAAAAGCAAGTCTGAGACAACGAATTTTACAGAGTTTCTTAAACAAGAGCCATTAAATATTAATAAGCTTATTGAGGAATTTTCTGTTATCGAATCTGACAGTGAAAACCCAAACCTTTATTATGATTTCGGCGCAGATGAAAAATTTTCTCTCATGAGGAAGAGGAACGGGTGATTGCAGTGCAGGGGTTTTAGATGTTATTAAATTGAATATATCTAATGCTCAATCATATATACGAGATTTTGAGAAAAGTAACGATTTTGGTGATCCCATAATGGTGGACTCGATTGTTACCACGCCATATCTTATGAAGCCATTAGAATAGGAGGCACAGCGTAATGAAAAATAAAAACATCGTTTGGCATGAAACAAATATAAGAAAAGAAGAAAGAGAAGCTTTATTAAATCAAAGAGGTGTTGTGCTGTGGTTCACCGGTTTGTCAGGCTCAGGTAAATCTACCATTGCTAATGCTGTTGAGAAAAAGCTATATGAGGCTGGCAGGCTAACATATCTTCTAGATGGTGATAACATAAGATGCGGGCTAAACAATGATTTAGGATTTAACCTAAATGATCGCGCTGAGAATATAAGAAGAATTGCTGAAGTAGGTAAGTTGTTTATAGATTCTGGTATCATTACACTTGTTGCTTTTATTTCTCCTACTATTAAAGACAGAGAGATTGCGAAAAAAATTATAGGGGATAAGTTCATAGAAATTTTTGTAGATTGTACTATAGATACATGCATAGATAGAGATCCAAAAGGACTTTATAAAAAGGCTAAAATGGGGGAAATAAAGCATTTTACGGGGATAGATTCACCCTATGAAAAACCAGTTACCCCAGAAATAGTCGTTCATTCAGATAGTCAAAGCGTGGATGAATGTAGAGTGGATATCATCCAATATCTTATATCAAGAGGGGTTATAAAGTAATTATTATAAAGAAAATGCTCGGACAGGGGCATCCGCACCCTGCAAACCTTAAAGGATACAGAGGAGTGACGAATTTGGAGTTTGATATAAAGACTTTAGAAACAGATGTCCTGATAATTGGCGGTGGAACTGCAGGTTGCTTTAGTGCTCTAACAATCTCGGAAAACTCGAATTATAAAATTATTATAGCTGACAAAGCTAACATTAAGAGGAGCGGTTGTTTAGCAGCAGGTGTAAATGCTCTAAATGCATACATTGGCAAGGACGAAACGCCAGAAAGCTTTGTGGAATATGTTAAAAGAGATTCAGAAGGTGTAATGCGAGAGGATTTAGTATACAGTTTGGCTAAAGGACTAAATAAAGTAGCTAAAAAACTGGAAGAGCTAGGCTTACCATTTTTGAAGGACGATAATGGCGAATATGTTCAAAGAGGAAGAGGAAGCATTAAAATAAATGGTGAAAATATCAAACCTATTT
This sequence comes from Alkaliphilus sp., assembly GCA_018335765.1. GTDB lineage: Bacteria > Bacillota > Clostridia > Peptostreptococcales > Thermotaleaceae > JAGXRU01. Next base: position 2,042 of record JAGXRU010000105.1, on the reverse strand, counting down.
TAGCTAAGGCTTTAGAGGAAAAAAAGAATGTTTTAGTTCTTAACAATGTGAATATTGCAGACTATCTAATCAAGGATGGGGTTGTCATTGGAGCCATAGGTTTTTCTCTAAGAGAAAATATAGTCTATCAAATAGTCGCAAAAAAGGTTGTATGTGCCACTGGAGGGGCTTCGGGCATCTATAAACCTAATAATCCTACCTTTTCCAGACATAAAATGTGGTACAGTCCATTTAATACTGGTGCTGGATATGCAATGGGGATAAGAGCGGGGGCTGAAATGACCTCCTTTGAAATGAGATTTATTGCCCTAAGATGCAAAGATACTATTGCACCAACAGGTACAATAGCACAAGGAATAAGAGCGAGTCAGATTAATTCAAAAGGTGAAGAATACGTTTCAAAGTATGGAATTTCCACAACTCATATGAGATTGTATTCAACTATAATGGAAAATCTTAAAGGAAACGGGCCATGCTTTTTGAAAACAGAAGGAATTATCAGTGAGCAGCAGGGTGAATTATTCAAGGCTTATTTAAACATGGCTCCTGCTCAAACATTAAGATGGATAGAAAGAAACACTGGTCCGGCTAATGAAAATGTAGAAATTGAAGGAACTGAGCCATATATAGTTGGAGGACATACTGCAAGCGGTTATTGGGTTGATCATAACAGACAAACTACCTTAAAAAATTTATATGCCATAGGGGATGTGGCTGGAGGAAGTCCTAAAAAATATGTTACCGGTTGTATGGTTGAAGGTGAGATCGCAGCAATGTCCATAATCAATACCATAGACGATACCCAAACAGTAAAATCGGATGTCTGTGAAACCAATGCCTTTATTCAATATTTCTCTCATTTTTTTCATAACACAGATTTCTATTATACTATTTCGGAAGTAGAACAAGCTATGCAAAAGATTATGGATGAGTATGCAGGAGGTATTTCTACTGGCTACATGTACAACAAAACAAAATTAAGAATTGCTGCTAACCGTATAGAAGAGCTATTAAAACTAATAGATGGGATGAGAGCAAACAATTTACACGATTTACTTTCCATTTTCGAGACTCTTGATCGTTTGTATGTATGCAAAGTGCTTATAAAACATTTAGAAACCAGAAAGGAAACTAGATGGAAGTGTTATCAAGAAAATGCCGACTATCCCTTTAAGGATGATCAAAATTGGATGAAATATGTAAATTCAGTCTATGAAGATGGCATCGTTAAAATTGTATTAAGAGAGCTTGTTGGGAGGGACAAAACATATGAGCATACAGATTGATAAAGATATATGTATAGCATGCAATAAGTGCAGTAATATTTGTCCCGGAAATTTGATAAGCACTGATAACGATAGCAAAGCGTTTATAAAATATCCTCAAGATTGTTGGGGCTGTACTGCCTGCTTAAAGGAGTGTCCAGTAGGAGCTATAAAGTATTTTTTGGGATTAGATATAGGGGGTAGTGGTGGATATTTATATACAAGAAATCAAAAGAATCATATCGACTGGCATATAGTCAGCTCAGATAACAGAAAACATCATATTAAAACCAAGAAAGATGAGTCAAATAAATATTAGGGGGGGAAATTTCTATGGATCATCTAACCCAGCTTGAAAATAAATCTGTTCACATTCTAAGAGAAGCCTATGCAAATTTTAAAGATTTAGGTATGCTCTGGTCAATCGGAAAGGATAGTACTGTGCTCCTGCATCTTACAAGGAAAGCTTTTTTTGGTCATGTTCCTTTTCCGCTGATTCATATAGATACTCACTATGAAATTCCTGAAATGATTGAGTATAGAGATAACTATGCCAGAGAATGGAAGATTGATATGATTTATGGAGAAAATGCTGAAGCCTTAAGATCAAAAAAAACATTTCCGGATGGAAACTGCACAAGGATAGAATGCTGTAGGCTATTAAAGACAGAAGCGTTGAAATCAACATTAAATGGAACGAAACCAAGATATAGAATGAATCATGAGTCGGGAAAATATGAAGTGGAAAAAAGTCCTATAGCATTTACAGGAATAATC
>JAGXRU010000104.1 GCA_018335765.1 Alkaliphilus sp. | reverse complement strand
AGGAATAAATAAATAACAGATTTTTGAAAACGATGAAAATTATAGCAGTTTTATTGAAACTTTGAGAAAATATAACTAAATTAAGATGGAAACCGTTGAATGACGGGCAAAGCCCTTATTTAAAGAAATCAGTGAATATGAAATTTATGGATATTGCTTAATGAACAACCATATACACATGTTGATGAAAGAAGAAAATGAAGTGATAAAAAAGCTTAAAATGAATGGATTATCAATTCGACAAATCCAGAGGTTAACAGGTATAAGCTTTGGTATCATAAGGAAACTATAAAATCATGCTCTGAAAATAACACAGAAGAAGAACGAAATCGCTGACGCGATGGCTTTTAAAACACAAACTGAAAAAATCATATAAATCATATAAATCATATAAAACATGAAAAAACATGAACATTCTGTGATATTGTTTAATTGTCAAAAGAAAACAAATCTGCAGAAAGGAATCATGTTTTTTCATTTACATGATTATATCATATGTTAAAGGAGAAAATATACAATTTTTATAAAAAATCTAGGTCACCACCTGATTTTCATGATGAAATTTGTTTCAATAAACCATCAGAGATCAGGAGGTAATTATGATTAACTATAAACAAGAAATAGATCTATATTTTGAGCTTAAAGGTACCCCGGATTCTTCGAAAGAATCGTATCTTAGAAGAATACAGGCATTTATTAAATTCATCCAAGATGACAACAAAGCTATAGAAGATTTTACAGAGAGTGATATCCAGCAGTATATTCTTTATCTAAAAAAAGAAAGAGGTCTTTCGGCTGGAACCATAAACAACTATATTTCCGGAATTAAGTTTTTCTATACCTATGTACTGGGTAAAGAATGGAATTCAAAAAAGATTCCACGAATGAAAAGAATCCAAAGTTTCCCTGTAATTCCGCCTAAGCAGGATGTACTGGCAATTATAAACGAAACTACTAATCTTAAGCACAAAGCCATTTTAGCATTAATTTACGGGAGCGGGTTGCGGGTTAGTGAAGCAGCTAAGTTAAAAATATCTGACATTTGCAGCAAAACCATGCGTGTTCGAGTCGAAAATGCTAAACACAATACAAACAGATATACCATTTTATCAAATACAGCGCTTAAGGTGCTTCGGGAATATTTCAAGGCACATTTTTCTAGTAAAGATTACACACCTAATGATTGGTTATTTCTGGGACAAAGTAAAAGTGAACACATTAATGTTAAATCTATAAAAAATACCATAATCAAGATACGCAACCGATTGCAGCTTGACCAGAATATTTCTGCTCATACATTAAGACATTGCTTTGCAGCACATACCTTAGAAGATAAAGTGGAGCCTGTATTTATCCAGCAAATGTTAGGTCACAAGCATTTGCAAACTACCATATCCTATCTTCATATGACATCAAAAAGCCTTATGGGAATTAAAAGTCCTTTAGATACCTATGACGGTGATATAAAATGATTACCGTACAGGATGTTTTTCATCAGTTTTATTCTTTATATAATGAAAGCTATTCCCCGAATGCCCAGCAAATCAAAGCTGCCAATGATATTATGAACTGTAGGACGGCAGCTTTAGGTGCTCATGTCTATGAATGTGAAGAATGTAGAAATACTTCTGTACACTATAATTCATGCCGCAACCGCCACTGTCCTTTATGTCAGGGTGTTAACAAAGCTGTTTGGGTAGATCAAAAGAGTAAGGATATTCTGAATGCGCCCTATTTCCATGTAGTATTCACCATGCCTTCACAGCTTCAAGCTTTGATTTATCAAAATCAGAAACTGCTATATACTTTAATGTACAAATCTGTTGCTAAAACTATTTCAGAACTTTCCTTGGATAAAAAGTATCTTGGAGCACAAATTGGCTTTTTCTCGCTGTTACATACATGGGGGCAGGATTTACATTATCATCCTCATATCCATACCGTAGTATTAGCAGGTGGACTGACTAAAGCCAACCAATGGCGTCATACCGGCGAAAAATTCTTTTTACCGATAAAAGTGTTATCAAAAAAGTTTCGTGGAATATTTCTTCATTATCTAAAAAAACACTATGCACAAAATCTATTGAGTTTCTTTGGAAAACAGGAAAAATATGCTGATCCAAGTAGTTTTAAATCTTTACTTAATCAGTGCTATTCCCAAGATTGGTACTCCTATACAAAACCCACTTTTTCTGGTCCCTTAGCTGTTGTCAAATATTTAGGCCGCTACACCCATCGTATAGCTATATCCAACAACAGGATTATTTGCATGGATAAAGACACTGTCACTATTGTCATTAAAGACTACAAAAATAGCAATAAGACAAATACAGTAACTTTAAAAGGGATAGAATTCATCCGTCGCTTTCTAATGCATATCCTTCCAAAGGGATTCGTTAAAATCAGATACTTTGGCATATTAGCTAACCGCAATAAAAAAACAAAGCTTACATTGTGTAGAAGTCTCACCCATAGTCCTTTATACAAGCCCAAATTCGAAGGACTTAAAACCATTGATATTCTTTGCATCCTTGTAGGTAAGGATGTAACACTATGTCCCGTATGCAAGAAAGGCAAACTGCTGGCAGTGAGTACTTTATTACCAGAGGCATTACCATAACAATTTTCGAACTTAATACTTATTGCAAAAAACCTCTTAAGTGGGGAGGGGGAGTTATGCCCAAAATCAAGCTATTTTTACAAAATCAAATGTCTAAAGAGACAAAGAATACAAAAAATAACAAGAAAGAAAGCTAAAAAGGCAAAGTCAAAAGATTCAAACCCCATAGCATAGGTAGTCGGTAGGTCAGCGACTTCATTCTTCTATGGCAATCAAAAATTTTGCGCAAGGTGTTACTAAGGCTCAAGAATCGGCAAATATCCGATAATTGAGCCTTTTTCGTGCGCAAAACTTCCGATTGAACCCTTCAAGAACCGTCCCCTTGTGTTTTATTTTTAAAAAAACAGAGAGCCATCCCAAACCTGTAGTAAGCCAAAATGGTTCATGAACAAGATGGTAGCAGGCACTAAGCTTAGAAGCCCTATGGC
>JAGXRU010000103.1 GCA_018335765.1 Alkaliphilus sp. | reverse complement strand
ATACAAATAATGGATAATTATTTAAGGTGATATAATATGGATGGGATAATAAATATTTTAAAGCCACCGCATATGACTTCTCACGATGTGGTAAGTTATATGAGAAAAATTTTAAAACAGAAAAAAGTTGGACACACTGGGACTTTAGACCCTATGGCTGCGGGTGTATTGCCCATATGCATTGGAAATGCCACAAAAATCAGCCAATTTTTATTGGATGACACAAAAAAATATCGCTGTGAGATGCTGTTAGGAACTAATACAGACACACAAGATATATGGGGAAAAGTAATTCGAACACGAGATGTTTCTATAAACGAATCAGATATTTATGATGTTTTTAATTCCTTCAAAGGAGAAAATTACCAAATTCCTCCAATGTATTCAGCTGTTAAAATACAAGGGAAAAAATTATATGAATTAGCAAGACAAGGCATAGAAGTAGAAAGAAATAAAAGATTGATAAATATTTATGAACTTGATATATTGAATATTTACAACAACAAAATATTATTTGATGTGAAGAGCTCTAAAGGAACGTATGTAAGAACTCTTTGTGAAGATATTGGAAACAAATTGAATTGTGGAGCAACTATGAGCTTTTTACTAAGAACTGGAAGTGGTAGGTTTTCTTTGGAGAATAGCTGTACCCTAGAAGAGATTTCTGCTGAAACATTAGAAGGAATCGAACGCAAATACTTATTTGACCTAGATTATCCTTTGATTGATTTACCTAAGGTTACAGTCAATGAAGATTCTATAAAATATCTGTTAAACGGTAACAATATTTACTTAAAGAACCTCAATCAAAAGGAAAATCTTGTTGTTGGAGAAATAGTAAGAATATATGCTCATGATCATATGATTGCTCTAGGAGAGATTAAGAATGAAATTGAACCATATATAGATATTCATAGAGTTTTTAATTAGAGGAGTTAAATTATGGAAGTAATAACATCGTTAGATAATTACTGTATTGATAATTACCAAACTGGGATTGCTCTAGGAAACTTTGATGGTGTTCATATCGGACATCAAGCACTGATTGTCAATTTAGTCGAAGTATGCAAAAAAAACAACCTGATAAGTGTAATTTATACCTTTAAAAATCATCCGCGAAAACATATAACTGAAAATGGATCGCCAAAAAAAATTATTTCGGACACACAAAAATTTAAGATATTAGCTGAAATGGGAATAGATAAGTTAATTTTTATTGATTTCGATGATTATCAAAGAACTCTAAATCCCAAGGATTTTATTAAGCATATATTAGTAGATAAATTCAAAATGTCATATGTTGTTGTCGGATTTGACTATCGCTTTGGATTTCAAGCTGAAGGGGATACAGAATTATTAAAAAATCATGAAAGCCAATATTCATATAAAGCAAATATTGTTGAACCAATTATGATACAAAATGAAACAATCAGTAGTACAGGTATCAGAAAATTTATCAGTGAAGGTAATATAAGCAAGGCTAACTTGTTTTTAGGCAGACCATTCACTCTGACAGGAAAAGTTGTTAGAGGAAAGGGATTAGGGAAAAAGTTCGGTTTTCCTACTGCTAACTTACGGCTAGAAAATGATATTGCTTTCCCTGCATTTGGAGTATACTATACTAAGTGTATTTTTAATAATAAAATTTTGTACTCAGTAACTAATATTGGAGTTAACCCAACCATCGGAAATGACAATGCGGGCATTGAGACTCATATATTTGATTTTAGTCAAGATATTTATGACCGTGAAATCGAAATTTTGTTTTATCACAAGACAAGAGAAGAAATCAAATTTTCTAGCATAGATGCATTGATCCAAGAGGTGGATTCTGATATTAAAAAAGCAAAAAAGTTTTTTTGTATTTAGCAGCTTTTGTTTACATTATTGTAGCTATGTGATATTATTTAGTAATGTAAAGAACCTTATGCTATGTAGTTCGAATCTCCGACGTACTACTTGGCTAATGGGGATAATCTGTAAAAGGAGGTGAGCCTTATGGCTATGAACAAAGAAAAAAAACAAAACATTATCGGTGCATACAAGGTACATGAGAATGATACCGGATCTCCTGAAGTTCAAATTGCTATTTTAACCACACGAATTAATGAGTTAAACGAACATTTGAAGATCCACAAGAAAGATCATCACTCTCGTAGAGGTTTGTTAAAAATGGTTGGTATAAGAAGAAATTTACTTAACTATTTAAAAGACAATGACATTGAAAGATACAGAACAGTTATTTCAAGACTAGGATTAAGAAAATAATTTTTTTTGCGAGCGGGATTTTCCCGCTCATTATTTTATCCTTACAATACATAAGAATTTAATTAATGATGAAGGTAATAATATTACTGAATTGCAAGACACTCAAAATTTATAATATAGCATGAGGAGGTAAAAAATGGAAAGAGTTTTTAAAACTACTTTAGGAGGAAGAAACTTTGAAGTCCATACAGAAAAGCTAGCACAATTGGCCAATGGGTCGTTGATGGCAAAATATGGAGATACTGTAGTCCTTGTAACGGCAGTGTCTTCCTCTGGACCAAGAGAAGGAATTGATTTTTTCCCACTTAGCGTAGACTATGAAGAAAGATTATACTCAGTCGGAAAAATACCAGGAGGATTTATTAAGAGAGAGGGCAGACCCACAGAAAAGGCAATATTGACTTCTAGATTGATTGACAGACCAATTAGACCTTTATTTCCGAAAGGATATAGAAATGATGTACAAGTTGTGGCTACCATATTGTCAGTAGATCAGGATTGTACACCAGATGTAGTGGCAATGATAGGTTCTTCAATTGCTTTGTCTATATCAGATATTCCTTTCAATGGTCCAACCGGATCAGTAGTAATTGGCATGATAGAGGACAAATATATTGTTAACCCAACCTCAAGTGAGAGAGAATTAAGCAAATTGCACTTGGTAGTATCAGGAACGAAGGATGCGATTATGATGGTGGAAGCAGCAGCTAATGAGCTATCTGAAGAAATCATGCTCGAAGCCATTATGTTTGCTCATGAGGAGATAAAAAAAATAGTTGCGTTCATTGAGGAAATCGTTCAAAAAATCGGAAAGATAAAAAAAGAGGTTAAAATCTTATCTGTAGATGAATCTCTTGAACAAGAAGTAAGGGAGTATACTACAGATAAAATGCTCGATGCAATAAAAACTGTGGACAAGCTTGAAAGAAATGAAAATATGGAAAGCGTTAAAGCTGAAGGAGTGCTCTACTTCAAGGAAAAATATCCTGAAAGTATGAAGCAGGTGAATTCTATTTTATATGAAATAACTAAGGAACAAGTTAGAAATCTTATTTTGGTTGATGGTATTAGACCTGACAATCGTGCTCACCATGAAATACGCCCAATCTCTTGTGAAGTTTCTGTTTTACCAAGGACTCATGGTACGGGGCTTTTTACCAGAGGTCAAACTCAAGCATTGACAGTAGCAACACTAGGAGCTATCGGAGATGCTCAAATTATTGATGGACTAGGTGAAGAAGAAAATAAAAGGTTTATGCATCATTATAATTTCCCGCCGTATAGTGTTGGAGAAGCAAGATTTATGAGAGGACCAGGTAGAAGAGAGATTGGACATGGTGTTTTGGCTGAGAAAGCATTGTCACCTGTTATACCATCAGAATCAGAGTTTCCATATACAATACGTCTAGTGTCAGAAATATTAAGCTCTAATGGCAGTACTTCACAAGCTGCAGTTTGTGGCAGCACCTTGGCTTTACTGGATGCAGGTGTACCGATTAAAGCTTCAGTGGCTGGAATAGCAATGGGACTAATAAAGCAAGAAGAAAAAATTGCTATATTGAGTGATATACAAGGTATGGAGGACTTTCTTGGTGATATGGATTTTAAAGTTGCTGGAACTGAAAAAGGTATTACAGCAATACAAATGGATATCAAAATTCAAGGTATAGATAAAAGTATCTTGAAAAAAGCCCTAGATCAAGCTAGAGTCGGCAGATTATTTATTTTAGAAAAAATGAATGAGGTAATAGCTAAACCCAGAGAGCAAATGTCTCTCTATGCTCCTAGAATCATTAATATTACCATTAATCCTGATAAAATAAGAGATTTGATTGGACCAGGAGGCAAAATCATTAATAAAATAATTGATGAGACTAATGTGAAAATAGATATAGAAGATGATGGCAGGGTATTTATCACTGCAGCAAATATGGAAAGTGGAAATAAAGCTCTTAAGATCATTGAAGGAATTGTGAAAGAATTACAGGTTGGAGAAATATATATGGGCAAAGTGGTTAGAATTCTTAATTTTGGTGCATTTGTTGAAATACTTCCTGGTAAAGAAGGTCTGGTTCATATATCACAGATTGCCAGAGAAAAAATACCAAAAGTAGAAGATGTTCTAAACATTGGAGATGAAGTTCTGGTAAAGGTAATTGAAATAGATAAACAGGGTAGAATTAATCTATCACGAAAGGCAGCACTTCCGGAAGAAACAGAAAAAATGGATAAAAAATAAAAGCATAAACCAAAAAGGTTTATGCTTTTATTTTTTATCCATTTTAATTGAATATATATATAGATTATAAAATATGTATTATACGAGGGGGTGGATCAATGAAGGTGATTCTTATAAAGCTAAAGCATGTCATTATTGCAATCTCATTAATGTTGACTATTTGTATAATTATATCTACTCAAAAGAATAATATTTTAACAGCCATATTTAATTATAATATAGAAGAACCAATCAGAAATGGTGATACTTCTTTAAACAAAATGGCATTTACATGTAATGTTGATTGGGGAAGTGAATATATACCAAAGCTATTAGATATTCTTGATAATTCAAATATTAAAATCACCTTTTTTGTTAGTGGCAAATGGGCTCAAAAAAATCCAGAATTATTGAAAATGATGTTTGAAAGAGGTCATGAAATAGGTAACCATGGTTATAGTCATAAAATGCACAGCAAAATTGAAAAACAAGCTAATTATGAGGAAATCAAGAAGACTGAAGACAGTATCTATGAAGTTATTGGTATAAGGACAAAGCTTTTTGCACCACCATCAGGGGATTATAATCAAACCACAATAGCTGTTGCCAGTGAAATGGGATATAAAACAATCCTTTGGAGTATAGACACCATAGACTGGAGAGATGGATCTACAAGCTCAATAATCATAGATCGTGTAATGAAAAAATCTCATAAGGGAGCAATATTACTAATGCATCCTAAAAAAGCAACAATTGAGGCATTGCCTGCTATAATTGAAAAAATCACAGGCAAAGGTATTCAGATTGGAACAGTATCATATCTATTAGAATAATATCTTT
>JAGXRU010000102.1 GCA_018335765.1 Alkaliphilus sp. | reverse complement strand
TTTTTGATAGATTGGTAATGATAAGAAGACAATGTGCCCTAGAGCTGGGCGTAATAGTTCCAATGATAAGGCTTAGAGATAATATTCAATTAGATCCGAATGCGTATGTGATTAAAATAAAGGGTATTGATGTATCAGAGGGTAATATTATTTTTGATCATTTTTTAGCCATGAATCCTGGTACTGCTGAAGGTAATATTAGCGGTATAGATACGATAGAGCCGGCTTTTGGATTACCAGCTAAATGGATATTAGAGGGTGAAAGAGAAAAAGCTGAAATTTTCGGTTATACAGTTGTAGATCCATCATCTGTAATATCTACTCATTTAACAGAAGTTATTAAAAGACATGCCCATGAGCTATTGGGTCGTCAAGAAGTCAAAGCTTTAATTGACAATATAAAAGAAAACCATAGTGCACTTGTTGAGGAACTCGTCCCTAAAGTATTATCTATAGGAGAGATACAAAAGGTTCTTTCAAATCTATTAAAAGAAGGTGTATCTATCCGTGATATCATCACTATACTAGAGACATTAGCAGATTACGGATTAATTACAAGGGATTCAGATATGCTTACTGAATATGTTAGACAAGCCATGTCAAGGTCTATTACAAAACAATTTATTAACAGTAAAAACGCCAAGGTAATTACTTTGAATTCTAATATAGAACAGAAAATCATGGAATCAATTCAGCAGTCTGAGCATGGATCATACTTAAGTTTAGATCCTCTTACTACACAAGCCATCTTAAATAGCCTAGCTCAACAGCTACAAAAACTGATAGCTATAGGAGAGCAGCCAATCATATTGACTTCTCCCATTGTCAGAGTGTATTTTAAAAGATTAACCGAACAGCTTTCTTCTGAACTTGTTGTGTTATCTTACAATGAAATAGATCCAAAAGTAGAAGTTCAGTCAATTGGGGTGGTGAATATATAATGAAAATCAAACGATATATTGCTAATGATGCTCAAGAAGCCATGGTTAAGGTCAAGGCTGAGCTAGGAACTGATGCAGTTATTTTGCATTCCAGAAAAATTAAAAGACCTGGATTTTTCGGATTTTTCAAAAGACCTCTATTCGAAATTGTTGCTGCCATTGAAGAAGACGAAGGTAATAATAAAAGAAAAATTGCATACAACAATGAACCTAAACCAAAAACAGACAATGAACATGATAAATTCAAAGCGTTACAAAACCAATTGGATAATATGCAAGGACTAATTATTAACTTTATGAAAAAGGATGAAAAACTAAAAGAAAATAAAGAAGACAGCATATACAATAAATATTTTAACATTTTCATAGAAAATGATGTCGATGATCATATTGCTTATAAAATCCTTAACATAGCTAAAAAACAAATTAATTTTACTCATGAAAATGAAGATGCCATAAGAAAGACATTGAAATTAATTATGAAAGAATACTTTGGCAATCCAAATCCTATTTTGCAGAGAGAAGGTGAGCGTAAGACATTTATATTTGTGGGACCTACGGGAGTGGGGAAAACAACTACCTTGGCAAAGTTGGCTGCAAAAATGTCAATAGTTGATACAAAAAAGATTGGACTCATAACTTCTGATACTTATCGTATAGCTGCCATAGAACAATTACGGACTTATAGTGAAATCCTAGGCGTAGAACTAAAGGTAATATATGAACCAAATGAATTAAATGAAGCTCTACGTTTATTTAAAAACAAGGATGTTATTCTGATAGATACTGCCGGAAGGAACCATAAGATTGAAGATCAACTCAAAGAAGCTAAAGAAATAATCAGCTTAATAGAAAACCCGGAAATCTTTCTTGTTATGAGTGCAACCACAACATATAAGGATGTAAAAAGCATAATTAATTCATATGGTTTTCTTGATCAATTCAAACTGATTTTTACAAAACTAGATGAATCAACGACCCTTGGCAATATTTTAAACACCAAAATAATAACAGGCAAAGAAATAGCTTATTTCACTACAGGTCAAATCGTTCCAGATGATATTGAAATTGCAAGTCCAGATAGAATAGTAAATAGCATTGTGGGTGAATAAGAATGAAAGACCAAGCTCAGAAGCTTAGAGATATTGTAAAAAATGGCAGCAAGACAGTTAAATGGGATATAACAAAAAATAGCTCCTTGGCCATAACAGAAGAAGGAGATAAAACACGAGTTATTACCGTTACAAGCGGCAAGGGGGGAGTGGGGAAAACCAATTTCACAATTAATCTTGGACTCGCTTTGGCAAAACTGGGATACAAAGTAACTATTTTAGATGCTGATTTAGGCTTGGCCAATATTGATGTAATCATAGGTCTAATACCACAATACACCTTAGCCAATGTCATTAGAAAAGAAAAAACGCTTCAAGAGATTATTGTAGAAGGACCAAGAGGTGTAAAAATTATTTCAGGTGGTTCTGGACTTAAAGAAATGGTTAATTTGTCAGAAAGTCAGCTTATAGACTTAGTCGATAGTTTAAAAGCAATTGGCAAATCCTCTGACTTTATATTGATTGATACAGGAGCAGGCATTAATAATGCTGTTTTAACCTTTGTTTATGCTGCAACAGAAGTGATTTTGATAACTACGCCTGAACCTACATCTATTACAGATGCTTATGCTGTGTTAAAGAATATTGTCGCAGAGGATAAGGATAAAGTTATTAGATTATTAATTAATCGTGTAGAAAGTAACGAAGAGGGTATATCTATTTACAATAAAATTAATAATGCATCCCAGAGGTTCTTAGATATAAGCATTCAGAAATTAGGTTATTTGTATGATGATTCTATAGTTTCAAAATCTGTTAAAGCCCAGCAACCATTTCTCATTAGCTATCCAAATAGTCTAATAAGTCAAGGGATAGAATTAATTGCATCAAGGCTGATCAATGAATCAAATTCTGATGTTATGAACGTTAGTGGGCTTAAAAGATTTATAAATAAACTTATGAGCAAATATAAGATTTGATCCAAACTAACAAAATTAACAAACTATAATAGATGAGCACCTAACACATGAAGTGAAAACTAGTGGCAAGGCTTAAAACCAAATCCAAGGTAGGTATTAATAATGAATAAAATTAATTTACCAGTTGTTGGCGATAAAATAGAGATAGAAACACCAAAAAACATGCCTGAAGTTAATAAAAAAATACTGATTAGTCAAATTCTTGACATTGCTAATGAAAATGTATTTTTTATCAGCACTCCTATTATTCATAATGTTTACTATCCCATACCATTAGGAGAAGTTATTAACATAACATATTCAATAAAAAATTCAGGTGTATATATTTTTCAAGCTAAGGTTATAGAAAGAAAAAATCGTGATAATGTGTCTTATATGAAAATCGAAAAAATAGGTGATATCGCTAAGACACAGAGAAGAAATTTCTTTAGGTTAGAAGTTTTTTTAAATGTTTTGATAGACTTTACTGACAGTAATGGTAATACGAAAAGCATTCAAGCTGTTTCTAAGGATTTAAGCGGCGGGGGCATTAGAATTATTAGCAAAAAACATATTTTTACTAATAGTGTTGTTAAAGTAATGATTGATACAAAGCCAAAACCCATAATAGTAGAAGGGAAGGTTATAAGATGTTTTTCATTCATCAATAATGACTATGATGTAGGTATTATTTTTGATGAGATTGATGAAACTTCCAGAAACAACATAGTATCTTTTGTATTTGAACACCAAAGGAAAATGAGAAAAAAGGACGGGTTTAAATGAAAAAGATCAAAGTGCTAATAGTAGATGATTCAGCTTTTATGAGAAAAATTATAACCGATATGCTGAATTTAGACGACGAAATTCAGGTTGTGGGAACTGCAAAGAATGGTAAGGAAGCTATGGAAAAAATCGTTAAATTGACACCGGATGTTGTAACATTAGATGTGGAGATGCCAATTATGAATGGAATAGATACCTTGCAATTGATTATGAACGAAAATCCTATACCTGTTATAATGATTAGCAGTATAACAAAGGAAGGCGCAGAAGCAACCTTAAAGGCTCTTTCGTATGGCGCAGTTGATTTTATAACGAAACCTTCAAGTTTATTCAAGATGAATACAGAAGATATTGCAATCAATGTTACAGAAAAAATTAAAATAGCTGCTAAAATAAATAGTGCTAATAACAATTGGTCTAAAATTGTGCAGCCGGTGGACAGAAAAAAAATGAAGCCAGACAGCAAATTAGAAGGAAACATACATAAGATAGTTGCTATTGGAACCTCAACTGGTGGACCAAGAGCATTGCAGGAAATTATACCATATGTTGCAGCAGATATTCCCGCCAGTTTCCTTATCGTCCAACATATGCCAAAGGGCTTTACCAAGTCATTGGCAGAAAGATTAAATAGTTTATCTCAAATAAATGTGAAAGAAGCGGAAAATGACGAAATTATCAAACCTGGATATGCCTATATTGCTCCTGGAAACTTTCATATGAAATTAATTCAATCCGGGCATTTAACACATAAAATAAAATTGACAACTGAAGATGCCGTATCAGGCCATAGACCATCAGTTGATATGATGATGAATTCCCTAGCAGACCTAGGTTTACACAATCTAATCGGAGTAATTTTGACTGGAATGGGTGCAGATGGAGCAGAAGGAATGAAAAAAATAAAAGAACAAAATGGATATACTATAGCACAAGATGAGAACACATGTATCGTTTATGGAATGCCTAAAATTGCAGTGGGGTTAAATTGTATTGATGCTATTCTTCCGATTAATGAAATTGCAGCAAGAATTATGAAAGTTGTGGGGGTATAAATCATGGATATGAGTCAGTATTTAGAAATTTTTATTGAAGAATCAAAGGAAAATCTTCAGAATATGAATAAGTGCCTTTTAGATTTAGAAAATAACCACAAAGATTCTGGTCGCATTAATGAGATTTTCAGAATTGCCCATACACTAAAAGGAATGGCAGGAACAATGGGTTATAATAAATTAGCAAGTTTAACCCACGAAATGGAAAATGTGTTACATTCCTTAAGAAGTGGCGAAATTCAAATAACAGAAGAAAT
>JAGXRU010000101.1 GCA_018335765.1 Alkaliphilus sp. | reverse complement strand
CAAGCGAAACCAAGCCAGAGATTTCAACCAAAATAAAGACTAAATTATTTTGGCTAGGAAGTGAAGATCTAAATTCGGACAGGAGTTATTTATTAAAAATAGGAACACAAAAAATAAAGGCAGAACTCGAAACGGTTGTCTATGTTCTTGATGCAGTTTCTTTGGCTACGTCCAACCGACAATATGTAAAAAGATATGAAGTAGCAGAAGTGATACTTAAGCTAGATAAAGAAATTGCATTTGATAAGGCGGAAAATATAATAGAAACCTCAAGATTTGTACTTGTAGATAATTATGAGATATCAGGTGGAGGGATAATTGTTGACAGTCTAGAGGAAAAAAATATTATAAAGGAAAACATATCAATTGAAAGCTTGAAATGGATTGAAAGTTCTATTTCAAGAGAAGAAAGAGCAATTCGAAGCGGACAAAAACCTACCATGATAATTCTTGCTGGTAGTAAGGAGATAAATAAGAAGGCATTAGCAATATATCTTGAAAAAAAGTTTTTTAGATATGGAAGAAATGTTCTGAATTTGAATTTAGAAGGTATTTTGATGAATACACAATTAGATATAGAGCGTGATAATTCAATTGCCGAAAGGAATGAATATATTAGCAAATTTGCAGAAATTTCAAGCGTTTTGTTGTATGCCGGCAACATACTGCTTGCAGCGATAAACGATCTCAATCAATCTGACATCGAAATACTCAACTCTATAGTAGACCCTAAGAATATAAAAATAGCATGGATTGGTGATGCAATAGATACAAATATTCCAATATCTCTATTTCTTGAAGAAAATATTACTAAGGAGAAGGCATACGGTAAAATCAAAAAGATGATGATAGATCATAATTTTATCTTTGAGCCCTATAGCATATAGAATTAAGGTTAATTTATAACTAAATTAAGATGTCCCCCGCCTCTATAGATGACGTGCAAAGCCTTTATTTAAGACTACAAATAATAATCATTTTATTTTGCCACATAACAGAAAGTTTCATGTGATAGGAAAATAAAAAATAAATTTATGCAGAAATAAACATTTTATGAGACACCTAGCTTGTTGCAAATTAATTTCAGGTATGAAATAATTAATATGATCCATGTGTTATATTTTTATGAAATATACTTTCTGTACTTGAAAGTTTCTTAACCAATATATTACAATAGGAGTATATTTTATATAGGGTTTCTAACTAGGGCTCTTGCGAGGTGTTAATTTTGAATGAGATATTGGAAATATTTTTAAACATAGGAATTAGAGATATCATTGATATGGCCATAGTGGCATTCGTTTTTTATAAGTTGTTTATGCTTATTAGGGAAACCAGAGCAGAACAGCTTATTAAAGGCTTATTGGTGTTGCTTATTGCTACGAAGCTTAGTGAGTGGTCCCGTTTATATGTGACTAACTGGATTTTAAGAAACACCATGACTTTGGGAATGATTGCTTTGCTCATTGTTTTTCAGCCAGAACTGCGTAGAGCTCTAGAATATATAGGGAGAAGCAAATTTTTAACAAAATCCATAGTGGAAATAGCCGATGAGGAATTGAATAATAAATTAGATGAGATTGTTGAGGCAATAGCCTATTTGTCAAGGCATAAAATAGGAGCTTTGGTCGTGTTTGAGAGAGAAATTCGTATAGGTGACGTAATTGAAACAGGTACCACTATGCAGGCGGAAATTTCCACCGGACTACTGATAAACATATTCATACCAAACACTCCATTACATGATGGGGCTGTGGTTATACGAAAGGATAAAATCATGGCGGCAGGCTGTGTGCTGCCACTGAGTGAGAACCCAAATCTGAGCAAGGAACTTGGAACCAGGCATAGGGCAGGTCTTGGGATAACAGAACGCTCTGATGCCGTGGTAATTATGTCTTCGGAGGAAACGGGGGCAATATCTGTTGCAATTGATGGTAAGATGTCCAGATATTTGGACAGTAAATCTTTAAAGAGAATACTTAAAAACGCATATAAACCTGAGGATACCAAGCCTTTTTTCGGATGGAAATGGGGGCAGAAAAATGAATAATTTTGTGGCTTTGATAAAGGAACGAACAGGTATGTATATGGAAAAGAGTAGATTTTTCAATAAGAATTTTACACCTAAGGTTGTGTCCATAATTTTTGCCTTAGTAATGTGGTTGTATGTAATGGGAGAGGTTAACCCAGAGAGCATACAAGAATGGAAAAATGTTAGAGTTGAACTCTTGAATATTGAAGAACTAAGGCAATCGGGACTGACCATTATAGGACAAACTGATTTTACAGTTAACGTAAGGGTAAAGGGAAAAAGAACTGAGCTTAATAAATTAACCTCAAACGATATGAGGGTCACAGCAGATCTTAGGGGCTTTAAGAAGGGTGTTAATAGTGTTTCCTTAGAATATAGTGCTCCTACGAATATTATTATTGAGGATATTTCGCCTAAAGAAATTAAAGTTACTTTTGATGAAATAGTCAAAAGGCAAAAACCTGTGATGGTGCAGACTGTTGGAACAACTGTCGAAGGCTATGAGCCTGCTACTGCCATTGTATCTCCTAGTGAGGTTATTGTGGAGGGTCCTGAGACCTTGGTAAATACAGTAACTATGGTTGTGGTTGACGTAAACCTGAGTGATAGGGTTGAGGATATAAAGGGTAAATTTCCTTTAAAGGCAGTAAATCAAGAAGGAAAAGAAGTTATTGGAGTAGAGGTTCAAACGAAGCTTGTAGAAATTATTATGCCTATGTTTAAAATAAAGGAAGTACCTATTGTTTTAGAATTATTAGGGAATCCTCAAACAGGCTTTAAAATATCCAATAGCTTAACTGATCCTAGTAGCGTTGTTATAAAGGGTCCTGGAAGCATAGTAGATCAAATAAGTGAAATAAAAGCCACGGCAATATCCGTCGAAGGAGTTGTTGAAACATTCACTCAGGACATAGTTTTAGAGCTGCCAGAGGGAATAACGGTACCTTATTTAGATAAAACCCCAAGTATGACCTTGACTGTGGAAAAAATATTGAAAAAAGAGTTTACTTACTCAAAAGATGAGATTGTCATTGACAATTTGGAGAGTAGACACAAATTGGATTTGAGAGAGGTGCCTGATAATATAAAGGTCGAGATAGAAGCGGTGGAAAGTGTCATAAAAGATTTAGAGAAGGAGGACATTCTGCTTTATATAAATGCCAGTGGACTACAAGAGGGAAAATACTCGACAAAGCTCCTCTATAACATGCCAATTATACCAGACAAAATAGTAATTACCCCTAGTAACATTGATTTTGAAATAATATTTGATGCAGGATCAAATACGGGATAAAGAGCCAAAAACAAATTATTAAGTTGCCTAGATATGATATCTGGGCAATTTTTGCGACAAATAAAAATTTCAATGTTTTGGTAAAGGAGAGTGACTAATGAAACGTGAACTAGAAGTGATTTTGGACTCAACCCATGATGCCATGATTGCCGTTGACCGATTGGGTTATATAACCTTATTTAATAAAGCAGCGAAAAAACTAATAAAATTGGAAGATGAAGATGTCATTGGTTTGCATATTACTGATGTTGTGAAAAACACACGACTACCCTATGTACTTCAGACAGGCAAATCAGAGCTGAATCGCAAGCAGCCTTTAGGGGATATATCTATCATCACCAACCGTATGCCTGTTAAAGATGATAGCGGTGATACTATAGGTGCTGTTGCTGTGTTTAGGGATATTACCGAGATGAAGGAACTGGCGGAAGAAATCACTAATCTTAAGGAAATGCAAAGTATGCTTCAAGCAATATTTTACTCCACTCAAGATGCTATTTCAGTAGTAGATGAAAACGGTATTGGGGTAATGATTAATCCTGCCTATTCTAAACTAACGGGCTTAACAGACAAAGATATTTTAGGCAAAATTTGCACTGTAGATATAGCTGAAGGAGATAGTATACATCTTCAGGTGCTAAAAACAAAACAGCCGATTAAAAATGCTAGGCTAAAGGTAGGACCGTTAAAAAAACAAGTTATTGCTGATGCTGCACCCATGATAGTTGATGGAGAATTGAGGGGAAGTGTGGCAGTTCTTCATGATATAACCGAAATAAAAAGACTTACCTTTGAACTAGATCAAGCTAAACAGATCATTCGTAAGCTGGAGGCTAAATATACCTTCGATGATATTGTCGGAGAGGATGATAAGTTGAAGGAAGCTATTGAAAAGGCAAAAAAAGCAGCCGTTACCCCTGCTACAGTTATGCTTAGAGGAGAGAGCGGTACAGGAAAAGAACTTTTTGCACATGCTATTCATAATGCTAGTAACAGAAAAAATAGGCAGTTTGTAAGAGTTAACTGTGCAGCAATAAGTGAGAGTTTGTTGGAAAGTGAACTGTTTGGCTATGAAGAGGGTGCGTTTACTGGGGCAAGAAAAGGTGGAAAGAAGGGGATTTTTGAACATGCAAATGGTGGAACAATATTTCTTGATGAAATTGGCGAGATCAGTTTAAGCACTCAGGCAAAATTACTTAGAGTGATACAGGAAAGAGAGTTTGTCAGAGTTGGTGGAAATGATCCAATCAACATAGATATTAGAGTGATTGCAGCCACTAATCTTGATCTGGAACGAGCTGTGAGAGAAGGCAGTTTCAGACAGGATTTTTACTACAGACTGAATGTGATTCCCATAGTGATTCCACCCCTTAGAGAACATAAAAGAGATATACCCATGCTGGTGAAGCACCTTATTCACAAATTCAATCAAGAATATGGTCGATCTGTGCAGGACATATCACCTAGTGCATTAAAGCTTCTATCCAATTTAGAATGGAAGGGAAATGTTAGAGAAATGGAAAATTTTGTGGGGCGTGCCATTATCAATATGAAATTCAATGAAGTAGTCATAAGGACCAATCACCTTCCCGTTATGGAAGGAAAAATTGTTGCTAGAGGGATAAAAAACCACACCGTGGAAAAATCCTCATTGCTAAATAAAACCTTGGAAGAAGTAGTGGAAGAAGGTGAAAAACAATTTATCAGTGCAGTTTTAAATGAACTTGCAGGAAATCGCACAAAAGCAGCCCAACACTTGGGAATATCTGTCCGCAATTTATATTATAAAATTAAAAAATATAATTTAGACCAAATGTGAAAAAAGTTGCATACATCTGTAAAAATGCAACTTTTTTCATGCAATATTTTGCACTGCATAGATTGGTGGAGTTCATCACAAGATAAAGACATTATAAAGAAAACTTAGTTCAGATGGAGTTTTTGCTCCACCTGAACTCTAGTTGCACTTATTTCGAAGCTTGGCGGCACTTATCTCCCGCTTACAGAAGTGGGAGTATTAGTAACGCCGCTGAGATAAATTTTATAATACAAATACGTGAAAGGCTGATTAACGTTGCATTTAACAAAGTCTTTGGGCTTGTTTCACAAAATTACATGACAGATAAAATTGTGGCATATATATTGCAAAACATATTATAAGACAAAGAAGTTATAAGACAAAGAAGTTATAAGACAAAGAAGTTATAAGACAAAGAAGTTGTAAGACAAAGAAGTTATAAGACAAAGAAGAAATATGAGGTGATGGAAATTGTCAAAAGAATACATATTAGTTATCAATCCAGGATCAACCTCTACGAAGGTAGCAATTTTCAAGGAAGAGGCAAACGTTATCCAAAAAGATCTCAGTCATTCACCTGAAGAACTTGACAAATATACCAAAATTACAGATCAATTTGAGTATAGAAAAGATATTATTGTTCATTGGATGAAGGAAGAAGGATATGAATTATCTGATCTTAAAGCAGTGGTTGGCAGAGGAGGATTACTCAAGCCTATGCCCAGTGGAACTTATAGGGTGACAGATGCTATGATTAAAGATCTTAAAATAGGGGTTCAAGGAGAACATGC
>JAGXRU010000100.1 GCA_018335765.1 Alkaliphilus sp. | reverse complement strand
CCAAGGTTGATTCTATTATGAAATACACTCGAAACCAATGCTCGTTCACTATCTAGCTTGGCTTCACGTTCTATGATGGATGCCAAGGTGATAACTTCATTGATTGACATGTTTAGTTCTTTTGCCCTTAAATAATAGTGGTCTTCAAATATCTGATCAAATCTATCTAGCATTTTTATGATCAATTGTTCCTCTGTTATATCCTTAGCTACTTCATAGGTATCCGGAAATAGTAAGCCCTCTAACCTATTTTCACCTTTGGGAATATTTTTGAGGAATTCATATTGAAAATCTCCATAATTGGCTACTTCAATAAACCTATCTTTGTCAATAATTTCTTTACCTTCCAGCCGTTCAACAATTTGTCTGAATTCAAAGCCTTCAGGTATGGTGAATTTCACAGAATCTTTAATAACATCACCACTAACTAACGAAGCGATAATATCTTTAGCTGGCATACTATCCTTTAAAGAGTATGTGCCCGCTTTAATTTTGCCATCAGTTTTAAACAGTTTGTTTAATAGTAAAAAGGCAATGTCATTCTTTATTAGATTCTTTTCTTTCAACAGCCTAGCTATTTTAGCAGTGGAGGAACCTTTTGGAATTTCTATCACTATAGTGTTAACGTGCACGGTATTGACAGGACCAATTTGATTGTCAAAGTATGCCTTTGCACCAACCCCAGTTGCAATTATGATTATTACTAGAATGACCAATGTTTTTTTGAATTTATATTTCATTCTATTTCCTCCAAAATGTTCACTATAAATAAATTATACAATTTTGAAAAAAAATTTACAACAGTCCATGGTACTTATTCCAAATTCAAGCAAAAAAGCAGCAACGCTGCTCTTTAAACTTCCATAATAATTGGTAAAATCATTGGACTCCTTTTTGTTTTTTGATATAAAAATTCCCTTAAACTATCCTTAATGGCAGATTTTAATACTGCCCACTCTCTTATATCATTATTTTGACAGGTCTTTAGTGAATTTCTGACAACAGACCTAGCTTCATCCATAAGATCCTCAGATTCCCTAACATAAACAAAGCCTCGTGATATTATATCAGGCCCTGATAAAAGAATACCGCTTTCTTTTGCCATTGTTACTACAACCACCATAAGCCCATCTTCAGAAAGATGCTTTCTATCACGAAGAACGATATTGCCAACATCACCAACACCTAGTCCATCCACTAGTATATTTCCAGATGCGACATTTCCAGCTCTTCTTGCACCTTCCTTTGAAACCTCCACTACCTCACCGTTTTCTATGGTGAATATATTTTCGCTGTCCATACCAAGAGATTCTGCAAGCTTTGCATGTTGAATCAGATGTCTATATTCTCCGTGAACAGGAATAAAGAATTGTGGCTTTATTAAGGTGTGCATAAGCTTAATTTCCTCTTGACAGGCATGTCCAGAAACATGAACGTCTGCCAAAGCTTCATAAATAACATTTGCACCTTTTTGAAATAATTGATTTACTACCCTTGATACGGTCTTTTCATTTCCTGGTATGGGTGTGGCTGAAAGTATTACCAGATCTCCAGGCTGTACAACTAACTTTTTATGATCTGAAGCTGCCATCCTAGACAGCGCCGACATGGGTTCACCTTGGCTGCCTGTGGTTATAACAACTATTTCATTTTCGGGATATTTGTTTAAATCATTTATATCTATGAGCATATCTGAAGCAATAGTCAAGTATCCCAATTCCCTTGACACATTAACCACATTCAGCATACTTCTGCCAGAAAAGGCTACTTTTCTATTGAATTTGTTTGCGGCATTTATAATCTGTTGAACTCTATGCACATTTGAAGAAAAAGTAGCTACTATTATCCTTCCAATGGCATTTCTAAATATGTTTTCAAAATTGACGCCGACTGTACGTTCTGACATGGTATATCCTGGTCGCTCCACATTGGTACTGTCACAAAGGAGTAGCATAACACCTTTTTTACCAAGCTCTGCCAATCTATGAAAATCTATAGGTTCGTCATCAATGGGTGTGTAATCAATCTTAAAGTCTCCGGTATGAACAATGGTACCCAAGGTTGTATGAATTGCCAAACAAACGGAATCGGCAATAGAGTGGCTTGTTTTAATAAATTCTACCCTGAATTCACCAAGTTTTACTTCTTCCCCTGCTTTGACGATTTGCGTCTTGACAATGTTGTTGATCTTATGTTCTTTGAACTTATTTTCCACTAGTCCCAATGTCAACTTTGTACCATAGACAGGAACATTAAGCTTTTTTAATACATAGGGTAGTGCACCAATATGATCTTCGTGTCCATGGGTTAGGACTATACCCCGTACCTTATCTTTGTTTTTAATTAAATATGTTATATCAGGAATAACAAGATCTATTCCTAACATTTCATCCTCCGGAAAACTCAATCCACAGTCAACCACTATAATATCTTCTTTATATTCAAAAGCTATCATATTTTTCCCGATCTCATTTAATCCGCCTAGAGGTATTACCTTGATTTTTGCTGGTTTTCTTGCCACGCTATCACTCTCCTAAATCTTACAATATCTGTTAATGTAAATTGAACACTGATATTTTAATAACATTACGCACATTTCACATAAATAAATTATACTTTATTTGATATTCCTTCGCAATAGATTGTCAGTCTACATCTGCAAAGGTTAACTGTGCTTGCTTAAAAATAATTTAAATATGTATTTGACATTATTATTATGGGTGCTTTTCTATTTTAGTAAACTATAATGACTGTAAATTTTTTTAAAAGACTTTCATTTAAAAATCCTGCAACAGTGGTTACAGGATTTATTTACACTTGGAACATAGTCCTAAGAATTTTACTTTATGGTCACTTATTTGAAAGTTATAATTTTCTTCAATTTCCTCTTCAAGAGATTCCATTAAATCCACTTCAACCTCTATCACAGTTCCACATTGCAAACAAATCAAATGGTGATGATAGTGATCATCGATGTGATTTTTTAATTCATATCTTCCACAACCGTCATCAAAATTAATTTTCGTTATCAAATTTAGTTCATCCAAAAGTTGCAAGGTTCTATAAACTGTTGCAAGGCCGATTTCAGGGCATTTGGTTTTCACTAGGTCATATATTTCCTCTGTACTTAAATGCTTACCTTGATGATTCATAATAATATCCAAGGTAGCTCGCCTTTGCGGAGTAAGCTTATATCCTTTTTCCTTAAGTTTTTCCTTCAAATTTTCTAAAATAGAAATCACTTCGGCACCTTCTTTTCTCAATTAATAACACATCCTAATTACTAGTTTAATTGGTTAAGCCTTGAAAGTCAAGGTAATGTTGTATCAATTGATATTCTCGTCAAGATAGCAGCAATCATGCAGGCTTCAATCCTGCTACGTTACAATATCATTTTTTTATAACCCACATAAAGGAAAACTATGACTGTATAAGTCATAGTTTACTCTTTTTTAGACTCGTCATCAAATTCGTCATCAAATTCATCATCATCTGATATTTCTTGATATGCCGCTGCCACA
>JAGXRU010000099.1 GCA_018335765.1 Alkaliphilus sp. | reverse complement strand
TACATTACCTAAATCATCCTTTATTACCTCATTGCATAAAATGAAGTAGGCATGCTTTAAGCGAACCTCATTGCCTGGGAATAATCTATGGTATTTTTTAGCAGGGTTTTCCATGAAATCCTCCTGCTCAATATAGATTTCTCTAGAAAAAGGCATCTGATGGCTGCCCATTCCCGGTGCATCGGAATTGGTCTCTACTTCCAGCATCTCTGTTTGATTTTGGGGATAATTGGTAATAATTACTTTTAACGGCTTAAGTACCGCCATTGTTCTAGGTGTCTTTAGCTTTAAATCTTCTCTAATAAAATGTTCCAGCATTTGATAATCTACTGTACTATTAGTCTTTGCAACACCTATTTCTCGACAGAAGCTTTTTATCGCCTCAGGTGTAAATCCTCGTCTTCTTAGTCCTGCAATTGTGGGCATTCTAGGATCATCCCATCCATCTACTACCTTTTCATCTACCAAAATCTTTAATTTTCTTTTGCTCATCACTGTATTCGTTACATTCAGACGAGCAAATTCTATCTGTCTAGGTTGACTTTTCATTTCACATTCTTTTATTACCCAATCGTAGAGAGGTCTATGATCTTCGAATTCTAAAGTGCATATAGAGTGGGTGATATCTTCAATGGCATCCTCTATGGGATGAGCATAATCATACATCGGATAAATACACCACTTATCTCCTGTGTTATGATGGGTTGCATGGGCTATTCTGTAAATTACCGGATCTCTCATATTTATATTTGGCGAATTCATATCAATCTTTGCCCTAAGCGTCCTCTCTCCATCTTTGAATTCCCCTTTACGCATGCGGTCAAATAAATCCAAATTTTCCTCAACGCTTCTGTTTCTGTAGGGACTTGTCATACCAGTCTCTGTCAAGGTTCCTCTGTATTTTTTCACTTCTTCTGCAGTAAGGTCACATACATAGGCTTTGCCCTTTTTAACTAGCAATACGGCTCGATTATACATCTCATCAAAGTAATCAGATGCAAAAAATAACTCTTCCCATTCAAAGCCAAGCCATTTGACATCTTCAATTATGGATTCTACATATTCTGTATCTTCCTTTACAGGGTTTGTATCATCAAAACGCAAATTTGTCTTACCATTAAACTCGTCAGCTAATTCAAAATTCAATGTAATAGATTTAGCATGTCCTATGTGCAGATACCCATTGGGTTCCGGTGGAAATCTAGTTATTATCTGCTGGTGTTTCCCAGACTTTAAATCATCTATTATAATGTTTTTGATGAAATTTGATGGAGCGGGTTTATTATCCATTAATCGTCACCTTCCTTTACTTGTCTTTATAAATTCCAAATCATTTAAAATAATATACCACAAAATTCTTTTATTTTCTATGTATCATGTATTATCATTTGCAAATTTATTTTTTATAAAGTTATTTTTAAATATTATTTGAATAAATTTAAAAATCCGGAAGAAATACATCAAATATCTTCCGGACCTTCATTATCTTACTGGACAAGCCCCTGAATCACAGCCATCAGTACCTACATCAAACTGTTCTTCTATAATTTCATACTTGCTAATCAAGGATGGAATAAAGGGCTTCATCTTGCTCACCCTAAGGTTATATTCTGTTTCGTCTATTGACTCATATGGAAGAAGTTTATAGAAGTTATCCTCCAGAGAAAGGAAGGATAATGCCACAACTTCATCCCAATTTTCCCATACCCATTCTTCCACCTGCTCCCATTCATGATTTCTTACATGGATAGTAATGGAACAGTTATGATCGACATAATTCTTCATAAACAACCTATAATTCTCTAGCTGTTCTATGGCAGAAACATCATACTTTGTTTTTCCCTTTGGTGCTTTTATAGGAAACTCAACAACCTTAGTTGCACAGTTGTCCCATTCTTGTCCTACCTCAGGAAATACTGGATATTCCAACTCTTCACAAACCTTTACCAAAGGGTCATGTGAGCTAATTCGTATCCTTCTTATATAATAGGGAGAATGCGAATAATGGATTCCGCTAGATACTGTAGGCAGCTGACTCAAGGTGCCTTCTGGCTTAACAGTGGTAACAAGCAATGGAGGATTTTCTCCTATCTCACTAGCGTAAATCTTCGATTCTTCATTGGCTTCTTCCCTTAACTTTCTAAGCAACTCTGCTTCCTCTTCTTTGTTAAAGCCTACAGCATTAATCATATCCTGCCATCCTGTGAGCGAACATCCCACGAGTTTATCTCTCTTTTGTATTTCATCCCACTTGGGTAACTCTAACTCTACACAGGTCATCCTATATCCGGCTCTGACAGAAAGCCTCTGGGCTTCTAATAGCCCTCTCCTATCTAATGTATTGTCTGACCTTACAAACGCATAAGCATTTATGGTGGTAAGATTACATAAACCCTTTGAGTCTAGCAATATTTCCCCGCAAGGATTGACACCATTCATATTTTTTCTGCGTTTTGATGCAGCCTCTCCATTTATCCACCCTGGCTCACCAGAATATCTCATTTGCTCTATCTGCCAATGAAGCTTCTCTCTTGTAGGCCTCTCTTTATAGTAGATAGAGTTATTACTCATCTGTCTATGGATAATGTCCTTATCCACAATCCATTGTCCATCTATCTGCTTATATAAATTGGATTTAGCGTTAGTGCATTCTTGGTCATCATGGTCAATTAAAACCATCTCGGCTGTCCGTCTGACCCCTCCGACTACCACGTTTTCACCAATGATATTGGCAATATCCAAACAGTCTATTGGATGAAGCTTTACTTTCTTCGCTTCATCAATAACACCTCTTTTTTTAACAACCTTGTCTATCTTGTGAAACATGTTCTTTAAACTAGAGTGACCACTTGCCGTACCGCCGAAGGTCTTTAATTTTTCTCCCTTTGGTCTAACATGGTCGTATTCAACAATTATTGTTTTAACATTGCGATATTCGTTTCCATAAAGAAGCTTTAGAAAAAAATCCAAAGACTGAGTCCAGCCTTCCTTGCTATCACCAATGGTGATTTTTACCGTATTGTTGTAAAAGAATTCAAGACTCGTGCTGTCTTCCCTCTCATAGGCTGGTACGGGTGTATAATCCTTATGTATAAGTTCATAATCTGTTCTTACCTTCGGAAGTTGGATGATATCTTCCTTTAAAACCCTTACCCCTACTCCCGACCCTATCATAAGAAGATAAAATAAATCCTTAAAGGATTCCAGGCTATCTATCACTATAAAGGCACAATTATAGTTTGCCATTGGATAATCCTTTGCCACTCCCGTATTACCTACCCAAAAAGTTCTTCCCGATAAGAACTGACGTAATTCGAAGATATTATCAAATAATTTTTCAGCTTCTCTTTTGGTGGTAGGTACAAGGCTGCAGTTGTATTCCACTGCTCTTCTTACAGTCTCCCACCAATACTCCCTTCTCTTTTCTTCAGGAAGCCATCTTGAATAAGTACGATAGTACACAAAATTTCCTAATTGATTCATGGGTGAATGCTTGTGCTTATATGTACTTATGAATTCATCAGTTAATAGCCTTTCCTCTTTTTTTCTGGATTTTCGGAGCCTATTCTGCTCATTTCTGTAAATAATATAGACCTTTGCAACATCCTTGCGATCACTAGACATTAGTAAATCTTCAACGATGTCCTGTATCTCCTCTACATGGATAGGAGAGGGTTGATTTTTAATTTTTTCCAGAACTTCCATGGTTATTTTTTTGCTGAATTCACTATCCACACCTAACTTAGTTTCAGCCATTGCCTTATCTACAGCATTATTGATTTTATTGCTATCAAAATTAACTACCTTTTCATTTCTCTTAATTACCTTCATTACTTAAGCCTCCAATTATACAAGTTAGAACCCTGCAAACAATACAGAACATTATTCCACTTTAATTTGTGTGTCAAATATTCTATTGCTAATTTGATTAATACAAATTTAAAACAATTATATCATATTATAGTAAATTTAAATCATCTTCTCTGAAAATTAAAAACAGCCTTTTGGCTGTTCTCTATTGTGTGATATCTATAATTTCCCTTATGGTTTCTATGGCATACTCACCTTTTCTATACTTCCTCTTTGCTACTATTATTTCAACTTGTTTGCCTTTAGCTTCGATTGTTTTCACAACTTGAGGTTGTTCAATAAAAACTCCTAACTCTTCAAACTTTTCATTCATAAAAACAAAGGTTGGTATCTTGCATTTGCCATTCACCTTGTAATCATTCATATATTCTTCATGATTTTCTCGAGAAATAATACTGATCTTGAAGTTGGGATTAATGTCAGCAATTTTCTGAAGTACAGGAACATTGATCATACAATCCGGGCACCATATTTCAGCAAATACCAAAACATTGATGATTGAATCAACAGCTTTTATTTCAGTGATTAATTCCTCAGAAATAATTATTCCACTATAGATATCCAGAGTTTTTTCTTTATATGTATCCTTGTCTTGGTTGACAAATTCTAGAAACGAAACCCCTTTATTAAATAAATCCAAAACACTCATCAAATCGCCCTCCAATCTCTTTCTTTCATACTAAGTATATATTCTTTTCTTTAGAATTTCAAAGGTTTATAGTGGCAATAATTATAGTATTCCTAA
>JAGXRU010000098.1 GCA_018335765.1 Alkaliphilus sp. | reverse complement strand
CAAGCTCATATTTCAAGGTATTTACAGCTAGATCATTGTTGGCTGAAGATGTAAGGTTGATAGTTTTAGTGGAATCAATCCATTGAACCTCAAGACCCAAATGTCTTGAAAGCTCACTAATGGATACATAGGTACGACCGTTATAGACAAAGGGACTATTTGTAAAATTGAGGGCAGAGCCATTTAAATTTATCTTCATATCATAAAACCATGCAGTAATGTTGGAGCTATAGCCTTGTGACCTTCCAACGATGGTTCCCAGTAAAAAAATGAGTATTAACAATAATAAAATTCGTTTCTTCATATCACGCAACCCCCTAAGTCTTACCAATTAATACTATATTTTATCATAATGAGAAGAACAAATACAAGGAAAAAATAGGTTTTTCAAGCTCATTTCGTTAAACAATTCGTTAAACAAAGACCCGAAAAGACCTGGAATTTTTGGAAAAACCCTTTACAGAGTAAACAACATATGTTACAATATGCTAAGGAATCAATTTATTTTGATGATTATGATTATTCGTAATTTTTGAAGCTAATAGCATTGACAGGAGAATTGGAGTGTCAACAATAATAACGCTTTGTAAAGGTGTTGTTGTATTGTTGATTTTTTTTGTACAAAATTTGATTCTCCTAAGAGTCTTGAACTTATCAACCATAGTAATGAGGGACATCGTGTACGTTTACCCTTATTAGCCGTAAGCTGTTGAAGATAAACGTCTATAAAAAGCAACATTAGGAAAACGCATTCACTCAAACCAAAAGAGTGCTGATTGAAAAAATGGACAAAACAGATGTTTGTTAAATGATATTGTTAAACGGTAGTTATGGAACAACACAATTAATAATTACAGCATGCTGTAATTATTAATATAAAAAAAAGGAGGAAAATTTCATGAAAAAATGGCTTAAGAAGGTAAGTTTTATCTTAGTGTTATTCTTATTAGCAGGGATTTCTCTAACTGGGTGTGCTAAACCAGTAGTAGAGGAAGAAAAAGCTGTCGTAGAAGAAGTAGATGATTACAAGTTGGTTTTAAAATTAAGTCACGTTTTTAGCCCTGAGGAACAATTGACAAAATCAATGGATTTAGTAGCAAAAAGAATTCTTGATAGAACTAATGGTGCTATAGAAATCCAAACCTTCCCGCAATCGCAAATAGCGGTCTACAAAGATGGTGTTGAGCAGGTTGTTAGAGGAGCAAACTTTATTTCTGTTGAAGACCCTTCCTATATTGGCGACTATGTACCTGATTTTACTGCTTTGGTAGGACCAATGCTATATAACAGTTATGACGAATATGTAGAAATGGTAAGAACGGACTTGGTTAAAGACATGAAAAAACGTGCTGAAGAAAAAGGAATTAAAATTCTTGCTCTTGACTATGTTTTTGGTTTCAGAAATGTAATTACTGACAAAGTTATAAAAACTCCAGAGGACTTAAAGGGTGTTAAGCTTAGAACGCCAGGAAGCAAATTATTTATCGACACCTTAACAGCTATGGGTGCTACAGTTACACCACTTCCGTGGGGAGAAGTGATTGCAGCACTTCAACAAGGCGTAGTAGATGGAATTGAAGGATCAGAGTTCACAAATTTAGGAAACAAAATTTATGAAATTAAGAATAACGTAGCACTTACTCAACATTTCCTAGGAACATGTGGAGTTTATATTTCTACTACAGTTTGGGACGGTATACCTGCTAAATATCAGGAAATAATTGCTGATGAATTTGAAAAAGGAGCAGCAGAGATGGTTGCTATCGGAAAAGCTGAACATGGTAATGTTGTAGAAAAATTAAAATCCTTTGGAGTTGAGTTTAATGAAGTGGATAAAGAGGCATTTACTAAAGCCACTGCACCTATTTTTGAGACTTTCCCTGGACTAACACCTGGAATTTTTGACAAACTACAAGAAGAATTAACTAAGATCAGAAGCAAGTAAGTCTACTAAAATATCCTAATAGAATAGTTGCATTTTAGAAATTCATAAAATATATGCAAGTCTATTAGGATATTTTTTATCAAAATATGGAGAACTATTTAATTTAGCAATTTAATCTTTTGTTAAATAAGGAGCAATGTATATGAAGATCATGATGAAGCATTTTATTAGGAATGCCGAGGAAATTGTTAGTGGTGTTTTTTTAAGCATTACCATCTGTACAGTAATAATAAATGTATTTCTAAGATATATTTTTAATTTGGGTCTATTTTGGTCAGAGGAAGTTGCTACTGCATGTTTTGTTTGGAGTGTTTTCATTGGAGCTAGTGCGTGTTACAAGAGAAAAATGCATATTGGTATAGATTTCTTAGTGAAAATGACATCAAAAAATAGTCAAACAGCTATCAAGTTTATAGTTGAAATTATACTTATAATTATTAATGCATATATTGTGTATTTAGCTGCGATCTTTATTAGAGTTTCCTATGTAAAACCAACGGCTGTGTTAGGAATTTCATCAGCATTTGTAAGCACCTCGCTGTTAGTAGGATTTGGATTAATAACTATGCATGCTATATCATTTTTCATAAATGATGTCCGCTTAATTTTCAATGGAATGAAAAAAATATAATGGAATATATTATGCATGAAACCTGTGAAT
Organism: Alkaliphilus sp.; assembly: GCA_018335765.1. Lineage (GTDB taxonomy): Bacteria > Bacillota > Clostridia > Peptostreptococcales > Thermotaleaceae > JAGXRU01. Next base: position 2,277 of record JAGXRU010000098.1, on the reverse strand, counting down.
GCAAATTTTATTATTTTTAAAAAATCAATAATTCAAAGTTAATCAATTTCAAGGAGTGATGATTATGGAATTCATCCCAGTACTTGTAGTATTCATACTATATTTTTCGAGTATTCCAATTGCATTTGCGTTATTTGCTGCTACACTAACATATTTCACTTTTATAAATACAGGCAGTCCTGTAGATCTGGTTTTGCAGAGATTTATTACTAGCACTGCGTCTTTTCCTTTGTTAGCCATCCCATTTTTTATTATGGCTGGATCGATTATGAATTATGCTGGTATTAGCCCAAAACTGATGAAGATGGCAGATGTTTTAACTGGTCATATGACAGGTGGGTTAGCACAGGTAAATGTTGTTTTGAGTACCCTGATGGGTGGAATATCGGGATCGGCAAATGCGGATGCAGCTATGCAGTCTAAAATTTTAGTACCTGAAATGGTAAAAAGGGGCTATGACAAAGCTTTTTCAGCAGCAATTACTGCAGCATCCTCAGCTATTGCTCCGGTGATTCCCCCAGGAATAAATTTAATTGTTTATGCTCTCATCGCAGGGGTATCGGTAGGAAGAATATTTTTAGCAGGTTATGTTCCAGGATTAATTATGGCTCTTTGTCTAATGGTAGCTGTATCAATAATATCTAATAAAAGAGGATATCAGCCTTCTAGAGAAAAAAGGGCGACTGCATGGGAAGTAATAATTCAGGTAAAAGACTCGTTTTGGGCACTAGTTTTGCCATTTGGTATTATTTTGGGAATGAGATTTGGTATGTTTACACCTACTGAGGCTGGGGCTATGGCGGTGTTATTCTGCGCTTTGATTGGTTTTTTTGTCTATAAGGAATTAAAAATAGTCCATTTTATCGATATTATGAAAGATACAGTATATGGTACAAGTACCGTGGTATTCATAATTGTGGCAGCCTCTGTGTTTGGCTACTACATGAGCTGGGAAAGGATACCTCAAGATATTGCAACATTATTGCTTGACGTAACAAACAATAAGTATCTTATGCTAATGGTAATAAATATACTGTTTTTGATAATGGGTATGTTCTTAGAGGGTGGAGCTGCTATGATAATAATAGCCCCGTTACTTGTTCCAGTGGTAGTTAATCTAGGTGTTGATCCTGTACACTTTGGCATTATTACAGTGGTAAACATTATGATTGGAGGCGTTACACCGCCCTTTGGCTCCATGATGTTTACGACTTGTTCGATAACTGAAGTACCTATTGAAGATTTTATAAGGGAAAGCATACCATTCATTATTGCATTAATAGTAGCATTACTAATAGTAACTTATATGCCAGCGTTAGTAATGTTTTTACCAAATTTAATATACTAATTGACAGATTTAAATTATTCAAATATTTAGAAAAATGGAGGAAGCTTTTATGCTTATTATTGCTCATCGTGGAGCATCAGGGTATGCACCCGAAAACACAATAGTTGCTATAGATTTAGCAATGAAACAAGGCTGTGATGGCATTGAAATAGATGTACAATTGACTCAGGATGGAGAGGTAGTAGTACATCATGATTGGACTGTTGATCGAACAACTAATGGTATTGGAGAAATTAAAAATTTGACCCTTGAGGAAATTCGAAAACTGGATGCAGGTTCATGGTTTTCACATGAATTTATAGGAGAGAAGGTTCCTACTTTAGAAGAAGTATTGAAGTATATCCCTAAAACATTGTTGTTAAATGTGGAGATAAAGAGCAAATCCTTTGATGAGCGTGGACTTGAGGAGAAGGTTGCTGATATCCTAAAAAAATATGATAGAATTGAGCATACTGTTGTTTCATCTTTTAATCATTTATGTATTCAGAAAATCAGCAAGATAAATTCAGACATTAAGCTAGGCGGATTATATGAAGCACATCTGCTTGAAGCCTGTAAATATTTTGAGTCAAATAATTTAAATCTTTATAGCTTACATCCGAATAATTATTATCTTAATGTCGATCTTGTAAAAGAAGCTCAGGATAACGGTATGAAGTTATATTGTTGGACGGTAAATGATGTCAAAAGAGCTCGTGAGCTAGAGCTATTAGGAGTAAATGGTATAATAACTAATTATCCAGATATTCTAAATAAGAGTCAACTTTTGGATTAGGAGGCAATCAAGTGACTGAATTTAGAAATATCAAGTGTTTTCTATATGTTATAAATAGGTAAAGACTGTGTATGCTATAGTCTATTTATGATATGTGAAAAACTATCCTATTCATTCTCATAAAGAAACTTTTATTAACATTGACTGAGCTAAT
>JAGXRU010000097.1 GCA_018335765.1 Alkaliphilus sp. | reverse complement strand
GTCTGAGCAATCGCTGCAGATGACGCCTCATTATGCTCAATACTTTCTTTGAGCTGTTCTGAAATAACCTTGCTCTTTTGAGCAACAATGGCGACCTCACAGACTACTTTTTTCAATTCTTTTACAATATTATTGACTTGATCGGCAAGCCCTTCAGTGACACCATAATCTTCAACGCTTAAAGTTATTTGTCCCTCTGCTATAGCCGTAACACGCTTAATAACTCTTTCAAGGCTTTTTTTGATCGCACCTTTGTAAATGGCTATACTCAAGACACCAACAACTAATTGTGAAATTACACCAATAATAAAAACATTGTCTTTCCCCACTATCTTCCCTAATGCAAAAATTATGGTGAGTGAAGTAATAAGTTGTGCTGACACAATCACTATTAATGCTTTATCCTTCATTATTGCCCTCCTATACTGTTATGTTTTTTATCTCAATTAACATTAGTTTAACATTCTTGTTTTTTAAAATCAATGTATATTAGGACTTCATATTTTCAAGATTTATTCAAAACCGTATAAGAGCTAAAACCCAACTGTTACCGTGCTATGTGAAATAAAAGTGTCAGAGTACCCATTCCTACTGTTGTGAGCACTCTGACACTTACCAAACCACTATTACTACTAACCATTTTATCTCAGAGGCGTTACTAATACTCCCGCTTCTACTTGTGTATGTTAATAATAAATTTACTTCCTACTCCAGGCTCCGACTCTACATCGATTTTCCCATTTATTTTCTTCAGGTTTTCTTTTGCGACATATAAGCCTATTCCCTCGCCAGATGTATGACCAGAATTCTTTCCTCTGTAGTATGCATCAAAGATTCTCGATCGTTCTTCTTCAGTTATTCCGGAGCCGGTATCCTGTATGATAATGATCAATTCATCTTCTGCTTGTTTGTATTCCACAGTCACTCTTCCATTAGAATTAGTAAATTTATAAGCGTTAGTCAGAATGTTATAAATGACTTGACTCAATTTATATTGATCCGTTTTAAGAAATACTTTTTGGTGGCTTAACAGTTCTAATTCTAGAGTCTTTCTATCAAATTGTACTTTTAATCCTCCTACAATTTGTTTAAGCAGACGATTCAATTCGACTTGTTCAATGTTTACGGCATCAATATCTTTTTCAGCATCAATCATACCACTCATATTGGCAATAATAGATGTAATATTCTCTATTTGAGCCTCACATATCCTTATTTCTTCAGGAGTAAAGCGGATAATTCCATCCTCAAAGCCCTCTAAGTGTGTCTTTAATATTGTCAAAGGTGTTCTTGTTTGATGAATCAGTTCGTCTACAAGTTTTTTCCTACTTATCTGCTTAAGTTTCAGTCGTGTTTGCAAGGTTTCAAGACTTTGCTGAATGATTCTGATTTCCTCGACATTGGATTTGAGGATGTTATTTTGGTTTCCCAAGTCGATATCAATTGCCTGCTGAGCAGTCAGCCTTAAGTCCTTACTCATTTTTTTACTAATAAAAATCCCAATGATGAATATCAGTACAAAAACTATTCCAAACGACAAAAAACTACTCCCTATTAATGAAACTGCAAACTTTCTTGTTTCAAGCGAATTTCCTATGGAACTATATCTCGTTATATTTAATTGCCCTATTGCGACACCATCATTCATGATGTCAACAGAATCAACCTCTTCCGATGCATTTCCCATCATTCGATTCATCATTTTGTTTCTCATCATGCCCATAATCTGATGACCTTCTGACCCGACATCGGCTAGCAAATTCCCATTTATATCATAGAGTCTTATTCTTTTTATCGGATCACTTAAATATGTTTCCAGTTGCATTTTAATCTGTTGTTCAGAGTATCCAGTTTCAACAAGAGTTTTTTCTGAAAATACTACGAGTTGTGAAACATTTCTATTATAATTCTCTGTGGAATAATCTATAAAATAGTTGTTAATCAAAGTGCTCAAAACAATTGAATTAACCGCTACAGATAACGCCCCTGATAAAATAAGGACTAGCATCCATTGACGTTTAACCGTCATGATCTGACACCCCCAAACATATATCCAGCACCATATTTAGTGACGAGAATCTTAGGATTTCTAGGTTCCTTCTCAAGCTTCTGGCGTATCCGCTTAATGTAACTATCAACATTTCTGTCATAGCCTTCATAATCATGCCCATAAGCTAATTCAATCAATTGCTCGCGAGTCAAGACTTGACCTTGATTTTTAAACATGACATGCAGCAAACTATACTCTGCGAAGGTGAGCTGAATCTCCTCATCTTCACGGTATAGCTTCATGCTGCTTGTATGCAAACTTAAATCTTCATAAAAATAAACAACTTCATCCGCTTCATGATAGACTCTCTTTATCAGTCTTTTGATTCTCAGCATAAGCTCCTTTAGACTGAATGGCTTGACTACATAATCATCCACACCTGTACTGAAGCCTTTTACTCTGTCTACCTCCTCCTGTTTTGCCGTTAGAAAAATTACAGGAACTTCCGAAATTTTTCTAATTTCTCTCAATACTTCAAATCCATCGATTCCTGGCATCATTATATCCAAAAGTACAAGGTGGATGGTATTTGAGTTAAATTGATTAAGTGCTTCAAATCCGTCTTTTGCAATGTGAACACTGTAGCCTTCTTTATATAAGTATTTTTCTACAATGCTTCTTATTTCTTCCTGATCTTCAACAACTAATATTTGATATTTCACCGTTCCACCTCTCTTTACTTACATGATGCAAGTTATCTATTACATATCTATAAGGTGTTTTCTTTTCAAAAATTCTTCTTCGGAAAGCTCCCCTTTTGCATACCTAAGTTTAAGCTCTTTCAAGGCGCTGTCCCCTGATTTGTGCCTACTATTTCTAGTAAGCAAAAGTATAATTGTAACAGTTATGGCAAGAATCAGGATAAAAACCAAGATCATCCCAATTCCATTATGCATGAAGCCAAATCTTTCAAAACAACTGTTTATTCCATTATATCTACTTCCATACATCATTGCAAAAACCTCCTCAATCGCTGATTATTTTTATCATTCTCTTATATTCTTCATCATTAATTTCTCCATTGACATATCTTTGCTTAAGAATTTCAATGGATTCATCCCTGCTTTGTTTTACAATGGTCAAATCTCTGTGATTTTTTAAAAGCAGATAGACCACAATCCCAATTATTAGCAAGCTCAGTATCATCATATAGACTACCACCTTTCATTTATTTACCATCCTTCATACCTCGACCAAATCCTTTGCCGCCCATCATACCTCGGCCATGTCCATATTCACCCATCATGCCTATACAATAGCCAGAGTCATTTTCTTTGTGATACTCAACCATTTCACCCAGTCTCTCTAACGCCAAACCCCCTTGCTTTTTTGTCATCAATCCATTCTGAATCATTTTATCGATCGATTCTTTCCTGATTTCTACCATTTTATAAAATGATTCATCAAGATCTTCCTTTTGCTGTTCTGTCAAGTTTGATACATCTACTCCTAATCCGCAGAACCCTTTTATACTTTCCGCTACACTTACATCTGATGTCGCCGCATATACACCGACTGGCACTATCAAAATGATTGCCACTGCTAAAACCAAAAGCATTTTCTTCATTTTTTTCACTCCTCGTATAATATGGTTTGTGTTTACATTTTCAATATACAATTAAAATGTGGCACAATTATGATTGAGAAAAATTGATGCGAATAAACTTCCTGCGTTCTTACTTTTCTTCTCTTAAATCATGCATTAAAAAACAAAAGCTATATTAAGTGCTAGAATACAAATAGTAGCATCAAGGTAATTGAAAATACCCTAGTACTTATTATAGATGCTTCGATAGCTCTCATCAGGCTCTATCAACAAAAACTAAAAAAACCAGCAGATTTCAATTCTGTTGGTTTATGTAGAAACACTCACTTTAATCGTGTCAACCAAACTGGATATTAGTCAATTTCCAATTTTTTCTATCGAAACATCTTGTACCCATGGTATAGCTACAAAGTTATCTGCACTTATTTCTTTAACTTTTTCAATCCATTGCATTTCAGCTTTTGCACGAGCTAGTAACATTGAATCGCAGGTATTTGTCATTGTTAGGCACTGGTTAACCACCCACCATCTATTGTTAATCCCAGCTCTCTTCAGATCATCTCTTAGCCTATTTGCTTCAAAAACAGGGGTGGCTTCAGGCAATGTCACAATTACAACTTCTGTCTGGCTCTCGTCACGAAGCCTCGGAAGCAGTCTTTGAACCGACACTGGTGTCTCTCCCTTAGTACGTTGAACTTCTTTGTGATAGCTTTGCGTGGCATCTAAAAGCAAAAGTGTATGACCTGTAGGAGCGGTGTCTATAACAACCACTTGGTTTTCCGCTTTATCTACAATTTCAGCAAATGCTCTAAATACTGCGATTTCCTGTGTACACGGTGAACGTAAATCTTCTTCAATATAGGCTACATCTTCTTCACTCATGGTTTCACGAACCTTACTCAGAACTTCATTTTGGTAATTTATTAGTTCTTGTTTTTCATCAATTTTACTAAGTGTAATATGCTCTGAGTCTTGAATGACATACTGAATATGATCTGCAGGATCAGTAGAAGTCAAATGTACTTTGACACCTTTATTAGCTAATGAAAGTGCTATGGTTGCAGCGATTGTGGTTTTACCAACACCACCTTTTCCCATTGTGAAGATAACTTTTTTTCCTGTTTTATGAATATCATCTAGCAAGGCATTAATCTGCTTTAGTTCCTTGGGCTTTGTGGCTACTTTTATACTGTCATAGTGATCATTATTGAAAAAAATCCTAATTTTGTCCACTCCTAAAATATTATAAGAACGAAGAGGTAGAAAATATGTTCTGAATTTTCTTAACCCCACTGGTATGTTTTTAATTGCAGCCTGCTGTTTGTCTTGCATTTTTTTAGATAGATCATCAGATGCACCAGATAAAATACCATTAATAATTAATAATTGATTATTAATGCACAATTCACTTAGTTCAAAACTCGAACGTTCAGCTTCAAGAAGCGGGGTTTCTTCTGGCCTTGAAACTAAAATTAGCGTCGTTTTATCTTGATCAGAAAG
>JAGXRU010000096.1 GCA_018335765.1 Alkaliphilus sp. | reverse complement strand
ATTGTTTCTATATAACTGTTCAAAATCCTTTTTTTTCCTTATATTTATTATTTCATATATTCACGATCTTGATAAAACACTTATTTATGCTAATTCCAATGCTATTTCCATCATTTTAGTAAAGGTATTTTGTCTTTCTTCTGATGTGGTTGCTTCTCCGGTGACAAGGCTATCGCTAACAGTCAAAATTGTCAAAGCATTCACATTGTATTTAGCAGCCATAGTATATAATCCTGTGGTTTCCATTTCTACTGCTAACACTCCGAAAGCTGCCCATAGTTTCCAAGAATCAGGATCATCTTGATAAAAGGTGTCTGATGTTAAAATGTTTCCTACTTTAGGGTCTATTCCTTTACTAATGGCAACATCATAAGCTTTTTTCAACAAATGGAAGCTAGCTGCGGGTGCAAAATCCATTCCACCGAAACGAATTTTGTTTATGGCTGAATCTGTAGAAGAGGTCATTGCTAATACAATATCTCTAACCTTTATGTGTTCCTGAAAGGATCCACAAGAACCTACTCTAATCAAATTCTTCACATTATAGTTGGTAATAAGTTCGTTTACATATATTGTCAGAGATGGCACTCCCATTCCCGTACCTTGAACTGATATCGGCTTTCCTTTATAAGTTCCCGTAAATCCATACATTCCCCGAACCTCATTATAACAAACAACATTCTCCAGATAGTTCTCAGCAATATATTTTGCCCTGATAGGATCACCTGGCAATAATATAGTTTCTGCAATATCATTTAACTTTGCTCCAATATGAATACTCATTTTCATGCATCTCCTTCAGTTTGATTTATTTATTAATATTTTCAACCGATTTATTTTATTTGTTTGTATATTCTTTAGTAATCCAATTCTGGACAATTAATATACTTATCGCTCCACAACAAATAAATCTAAGGTTGAAAGTAAAGACACCTAAATTATACTCAAAATATATCCAATCGTCTATAACTACATTAAATTACTAAGAATTTATAATAATTTAGAACCTGTCACAAAAATACTTTATAGCATATAATTAAACTATAGTACATGTCTTAAATTATTTCAATTATAAGGGGTAATGATTTATGGATCAATCAAAATCAAGGATAATATCTAAAATCGAACAGCAGTCTGGTAATAAGGATAGATATTCTCTTTATATCAACAATGTTTTTGTAATAGGAGTGTCCAGTGATATCTTTATTAAGTATAGACTTATTGAGGGACAGGAAATAAACCATATTGAGGAGATCATCAAAGCAGAGGAAAACAAAAAGGCTGAAAACTATGCTTTGAAGCTGTTATCCTATTGCAGCAAAAGCGAGCAAGAAATTATCTTAAAGATGCGGGAAAAAGGGTACGAACCAGAATCTATAAAAGCAACTATCGACTTTTTAAAAAAACATCAATATATTAATGACGAGGCTTATGCATCATCCTTGGTTGAAAATAGAACTAAATCTAAAAAACTTGGTAAGGCAAGAATCAAGCAAGAGCTATATAGAAAGGGTATCTCTAAAGATATTATTCAGAATACGATCACAGAACAGATAAGCCCTGAGGATGAGTATGAAAATGCGTTAGGATTAGCTGAAAAAAAACTTTGTACCACATACAAAAATGATGATGACAGATCAAAATATCAAAAATTAGGTGCCTTTCTACAAAGAAAAGGTTTTGATTATGAGGTTATATCCAAGGTGCTGACTAAACTGATAAGGTAAATATTCGCAATGTCATAGGTATGCAAATTAGACCAATTTAAAATAATTCTTAGAGGGTGATGAGAATGTTAAAAAACTTATACAAATTATTATTATCCAATATCAATTCTGGAAACCAGTGTGCCATGTTAACTTATCTTGATTTTCACGGCGAAAGAAATGGTTTTATTTCAAATAAAGTTCTTTTAACCAATGAGGATATTTTAAAAAAATCTATTCCCCTACCTCATGATATTTACGATAGCATATCCCTTTCCTTAGAGACAGGTAGACTTCAAATAATAAATTTAGACCTAAATAAATCTATTTTAATCGAACCATTTATTCCTCAACCTCGTTTAATCGTCTTTGGCGGCGGACACATAGCCAAACCTCTATCAGAATTCGCATCAAGAGTAGGTTTTTCTGTTATTGTGATCGATGACAGACCTTTCTTTGCTGACCCTGCACGTTTCCCTGAAGCAAAAGTTATTTGCGAAAACTTTGAGAAATCCTTCGAAGCAATTAATCTAAGAAAATCTGATTATGTAGTTATTATTACTAGAGGTCATAGACATGATGGAGTAGTTTTACGTGAAGTATTAAATCACGACCTTAGTTATGTAGGTATGATAGGTTCAAAGCGTAGAGTAAGTTGTATGAGAGAGGAATTAACAGAAGAAGGATTTTGTGTGAATAAGTTAAATTCAGTGCATGCTCCCATCGGTTTAGATATAGGTGCGATCACCCCTGACGAAATAGCTATTTCTATTGTAGCACAGCTTATAAATTGTAAAAACAAAGATATTCATACTGAATCTGGGAAAACTTTTATTTTTCCAGAGTTTGATTTAAGTGTTGCCCAAAAATTATATGAAAAATCACAGATACCTAAAGCTCTTATTACAATACTTTCTACTAAGGGGTCTGTTCCTCGGAAAGCGGGTGCTAAAATGGTGGCTTCATATGATGGACAAACCGTTGGAAGCATCGGCGGAGGGTGTAGTGAGGCAGGTGTCATATCTAAGGCAAGAGAAATGATGTTAAGTGAAGGATTTTTTATTGAACATATTGATATGACAGGCGAAGTAGCTGAATCCGAAGGGATGGTTTGTGGAGGAGTAATGGAAGTCTTAGTGGAAGTTTTTTAGAAATTATCAGAATCCTCCTGACTCATATGGAAACTATGATAACTGACATAAGCTCATTTATCTCAGGATATCTCTCTGAAGGGTACTTTCTCACTATGGAGAAATATTTTTTTACAGATCCATAGTGAGCATCCTTTTCGATCCCAAGTACATCATATAAAATGCTCATATGAATCATTGCTCCTTAAAATAGGCTTGAGATCCATCCAAATATCCCTTTCACATCTTTCACTTCGGCATTTGAAAGGTAATATAATGTGTCTGTATTGCTTTTGTCAATCTTTAAGGCTTCTATCCATGCCTTTTGTGAATTGGTCCTATCTTTTAAGGCATAAAGGCACAACCCATAAAAATTTTGGAAGAGTACACAGTTTATTTTTAACACATTCCCTTTTTTAAGCATCTCAACAACTCTAATTAACCCTGCCCTACAAACAAACGAAATGCCATCATACAAATAAGCAAGGGAGGAGGATAACACCCTCGCTCCCATATTTATTTGTTAAACCCTACAGCCGCCTCCAAATCCTAAGAAAGGGCCTCCAAATAGTATTACCAGCAACAAGAAGAAGAACAGCAAGCTTGGATTATCTCCGAATCCTCCAAGGAATCCACAAGGTCCACATCCGATGCCGCCGATACCTCCGATGCCGCCCCCAAATAGGACTACCAGCAACAAAAAGAAAAATAACAAACTGCTGTCAGCACCAAACAATCCTAAGCTTTCAGTTTTTACATTAGACATTGAATTAACCTCCTTTATTTTATATTTTCATACAATTCCTATTCGTTCTCATCCTTTGTCTATTATAAATTATTCCTTCTGTCCTAATTTTGTTACTGTTAATTCATTAAAAAATTTGTAGCACATTTTTGTTTTAACAATATACTAATAGTAAAAGACATTGGGCATATATCCAGTGGCAAATTAAAAGGTGGTATAAATAATGGAGAGGGAAAGCAAACAGGTATTCTCTGGACTTGATTTTGATTCTGACATAATCATTTGGATCATCGTGCTTTTTCTTGTATTTGGAGGCGGATCATTTCTAGGCTTCGGTAACAAGCGATGAAGAAAACTTATTTCAGATGGAGTTTTTACTCCACCGGAACTCTAGTTGCACTTATTTCGAAGCTTGGCGGCACTTATCTTCATCTTATAGAAGCGGGAGTATTAGTAACGCCGCTGAGATAAAATCGAAAATCGGGTAGGAGGGAAAATTGAATAATTTTCCCGACCTCCCACACCACCGTACGTGAGTCTGTCTAACAATTATTTTATGGCAAAAAGGATTATAGCACCCCTGCGTCGAATTATATATATAGGGGGTGTGATAATATGCCATTTATCGAAGGACAAGATAGAAATCAAATGTTCTTATTGCCAAACATATTAGAAGATTATGTTGACGAAGATAATCCAGTTAGAGTTATTGATGCCTATGTTAATGGTCTAAATTTAGATGAAATGGGTTTTAT
>JAGXRU010000095.1 GCA_018335765.1 Alkaliphilus sp. | reverse complement strand
AATGTGAAAATCAGCAAAGCATTGCTTGCAAAGGCACTAACAGATAGTGTTGAGCAAACCTATAACATGATCTCTGTAGACGGAGACACCAGTACCAACGATATGGTAATTATGCTTGCCAACGGTACTGCTGATAATCCTATTCTTGATCAAGAAGATGAAAATTTTACTTTGTTTAAGAGTGCCTTAGACTATGTGAATAAAGAGCTTGCTAAACTCATCGCAAAGGACGGAGAGGGAGCTACTAAACTCATTGAAGCAACGGTACTCCACGCTCAAAGCTTGCAAGATGCTAGACTGTGTGCTAAAGCCGTCATCTCCTCAAGCCTTGTAAAGTCTGCTTTTTTTGGGAGTGACGCCAACTGGGGCAGAATCCTGTGTGCCATGGGTTATTCCAAGGGAGTGTTTGACCCTGCCAAGGTGAGTATAGCCTTCGCAAACACCAAGGGATTTGTTGATTTGGTGAAAAATGGCATAGCCGTAGCTTTTTCAGAAGAAAAAGCCAAGGAAATACTTTTGGAGGACTATATAAATATTATTATCGATTTGAAAGATGGTGAAAATAATGCCACGGCTTGGGGTTGTGATTTGAGCTATGACTATGTAAAAATAAATGGTTCTTATCGAAACTAGCCTCACTGACTAATTAAATGTGTATAACGTTGGCTTCGTGTGTGGATAAGTATAGTTTTCCACTGTTTTTATCCCATCCATCCACATACTCTGTGGATAACACAGCATTTATACATGAATTAAAAAGAATCTATTAAATTTTGTAGTTTTTTGTATAATTCAATATTTTGTGCTATACTAATGTCAGGAAAATAAAAAAGAAGCTAGGAGTGTGTTTATGTCAGATAAATTTGAAGTAGGTGCTATTATAGAAGGTACCGTTACAGCCATTAAGCTCTTTGGTGCATTTGTTGCATTAAATGACCAAAGTCAGGGCTTAGTTCATATTTCGCATGTTTCCCATGGATTTGTAAAGGATATTAATGATGTCCTTTCAGTAGGCCAAAAAATCAATGTCAAGATCATGGCTATCGAGGAAGGTACAGGAAAAATATCTCTTTCTATTCGTGAAACTCAGCCAGCACCTGCCCCGCCAGCACAAGAAGATCGTTCTAAGAAACAATCAGTAGGAAAACCTTCAGGGCCTGCTCGTCCAAGAAAAGGTGCCAGCAAAGGACCTACCACTTATCAAGATCCGCAAAACGATGATGCTTTCAACACTTTTGAGGATAAACTAAAAGGCTGGCTTAAACAGTCCAATGAACATCAAGAGGCAATCAACAAAAGACAGAAAAAATAATAATTAAGAGTATTAGTCTACTATATTGGTAAATTAATGCTCTTTTTTTATTTCCTCTTTTTTCATTTCCTCTTCTTGACAATTAAGTCCATATACTTTAGCACTTCCTCTATTTCTTCTTTGTATAAATGCGATACGTTGATATTATTACTTCCCACTGCTTTGTGTTTTTCCTTATTATTAATAAAATACAAAGTGATGATTCCTGTATATATACCCATAAAACTTATCCCTGCCATCATAAGCATTGTAGCAATAATGCGACCTAACTGTGTTTGTGGCACAAAATCTCCATAGCCAACAGTTGTTGCGGTTACTATGCTCCACCATAAGGCATCTTCAAAGTTTTCAATGGCATGATTATGCTCTGCATAATAGATTCCTACTGCACCAAATAATATCACTGCAATAATTATTAATATGATATAAACAAAGCCACTGGTTTTTAAAAATACATTTGTTTCATGTTTTAACTTATTTGCAAATGCTATTAATCTGATCAGCTTAAATACCTCAAATAGCTTTATTAATTCAAATGTTCTTATTACTTTTATAACTCGGAAAGCTCTAAAAAGTGAGTTGAGTGGGATGATCGCAATAAGATCAAATATATGCCCTTTAATATATTCTTTTTTGTTTTTTGCCAGAAACAATCTTGAAAAGTAATCTATGGCAAATACTATCAGTATGCTATTCTCGACAATTATTAGTTTTTTAGAATCAGCAATTGTTATTCTGCCCAGTATATCTAAAAGTGCCAAAGTTACAGCTATAAGAGCTAAGGCGGCCATAAAAATCTCATAAATAATGATTATACTTTTATTTGTTCTGTCATAGCGTATCAAAACCACCCCCTCGTTCTAATAATATCATTTCTCAAAAATTCAATAATATTATTACAAAGGTTCAAAAAACAAAAGAGCAAATTGTATTAAGCAATTGCTCTCCATTTAACTATTTTATTCTTTATCGATAAAGAAAACTTAGGATTTTGTTATCCCTAAATACCCCAAAAGGTTTCAATAATTTGATCTGACGGCTTTTCTGTATTCATGCTCACTATAACAAATGCGATCAAAGAAAGAAGTAATGGCAATACTATGGTATGAGTACCAAAAGGTCTTACCCAAATCTTGCTAAATATCAAATACGTTCCCACACCTGTTATGATACCGGCGAAGGCTCCCGGCGTATTAGCTCTTTTCCAGTACAAGCCTAATATGATTGGCCACAAAAATGTGGATATCAAGCCTGCATTGGCATATAAGTTTAACCAAACCATTAAAGGTGGCGGATTTAAGGAAATAAGAAATATAATAACACCCACTATGATTGTACTTGTAAAACTGATTCTTGCCATTATTTTAGAATTATTTTTCAATTTCGGATTTACATAGTTTACACTTATATCATTTACTATAGCTCCGACTACGATAAGTAATTGAGAGTCTACCGTAGACATTACAGCCGCAAGCGGTGCAGCCAATATAAGTCCGGCTATCCAAGCCGGGAACAGGCTTGTAGCGATAGTAGGAATGACCAGATCACCTGATGCAATACCTGGCACCACCACTATACCAAAGGCTCCTGTTAAGTGCATGCCAATTACTAGTAACATTGATACGGCAGTTCCGTAGATGATTCCCTGATGTAGACTCTTAGAATCTTTATAGGCCATGGCTCTTACACTGACACTTGGTAAGCCCACGACAGCAAAGCCGACTAAAATCCAAAAGGAGGTTACCCAACTCATGGTAGCAAAGCCTTCATCGATACCATAGGGTGTGATTAACCCAGGATTTATCTGATACATGCCTTGAATGATATTGGAAACCCCTCCCCCGGCGACTATTGTACCAAAGACAAGGGCAATGGCTCCGATCGTCATTATGACTCCCTGCAGAGTATCTGTCAAAGCAACCGCTCTGAAACCACCGATTGTTGTATATATTAAAACGGTTATGGCAAAAAAAGTTAAGGCAGTTCTGTAAGGTATCCCCACAGCACCTTGAAGCAGCCTTGCGGCTCCAATCCATTGAGCTCCCATAGCTGCTATGAAGAAGGCTACTATCGACAGTGAGCATAATACAACAAGGGTATCATTCTTGTATCTGGCTCTGATAAAATCTGTAATAGTTACTGCGTTTATTTTTCTAGCTATGATTGCAAACTTCTTGCCCAGTACAGAAAGAGTAAAGTATCCCGTAGGCATCTGTGACATTGCCAAAAAAACCCAAGCTAATCCATGGGTATACGCTGTGCCAGGGCCTCCTATAAAGCTTCCTGCACTAAGATATGTAGTTACCAAGGTCATTGCCAATACAAAGCCACCCAGTTCACGCCCTCCTGTCATGTATTCTGCTAAAAAACCTTCCCCATTTTTATGGCTGGCCTTTGAGACATACTTCATGCTATAGATACCAATCATGAATACCCCTATAAAATAAAGTATCAGCGGAAACAATACTCCCCAATTTATATCAGCCATATCTTAGTTCACTTCCATTTCATAATTTTTTGCCTCTTCAGCAGTCATTCTTTCTAGAGGCATGTTTTTGAAAAATTTAGTGACCATGATTATTGCTAAAATAGTAAAGAGTAGACCACCAACCACACAGCTCATAAAGAACCACATAGGCAGACCCATGATATATGTGTACTCCTCTGGTGGCTTAGATCCCATCCCATAGCCAAAAGCAAACCACCAAACCAAGTTGAGAATGCCAAGACCCATTCCCATGAGGGCTTCTTTATTGCACTGCTTAAATCTGGGGTCTTCTATGAATGTTTGGGTCGCTTCTTTCACATTTTCCACCTTTCAAACCTCCCTTAGCCTATGTCATACCTGCAATTTAGTAAAACTATTAATATAAGCTCTTAAGGTCTTCTTCTTGTACCCCTCCGAATACATGGACTTCTTCAGGAAATTTACCTTCTTTTACATCTTCCTTATACTGTTCCAAGCCCTTTACTATTTCTGCACCAAGATTTGCATATTGCTTAACAAATTTTGGCAAAAACTTTTCGAACATACCGAACATATCGTGAAATACCAATACCTGTCCATCACAATATCTTCCTCCGCCTATTCCGATGGTTGGAATTGAAACTTTTTTGGTGATGAGCCTGCCGACTTCCTCTGGAATACATTCGAGGATTAAACCCCAGGCTCCTGCCTTTTCTAATGCCAAAGCATCCTCCAACAAAGCCTCAGCC
>JAGXRU010000094.1 GCA_018335765.1 Alkaliphilus sp. | reverse complement strand
TAAATTTTTATATAAATATTTTATTTCTGTTATCTAAAATGCTTATATGTATGATATATTAATATTCACAAAGTTCAAGGAGGTCTGCATAATGCATAATTTAGATGATTTACGCAAAGAAATTGATCATATTGATAAAAAATTAGTTTCATTATTCGAAAGACGTATGGAAATCGTTAGTGAAATAGCAGCTTATAAAATCCAAAATAATATCTCTATCGAAGATTCATCAAGAGAAAATGATGTTCTTCAAAAAAACATCCAGTACTTGAATAATTCTATTTTTAAGGAAAGCTTAATGAAGTTTTTTAATGCTCTTATGAAAATAAGCAAGGAATTTCAAGACCATTTTTAGTTTTACTCTTATGGTCTAATTGAATGACTCTTGCTGATTTCCTAGCAATAATAGAGATATCTCTTCTTTTGTTAAAAAAACTTCCTTGACTTCTCCTTTTCCTGCAGGAAGAATAAAAGATATTTTTTCATTCCTATTTTTTTTATCTTTACACATCAACTCTAAACAGTATTCAGAGGAATACATTGATATCTCTACTGAAATCCCTAATTTTTCGATGCATTGCACTATCTCTTGGTAATATTCTTCTTCTATAAGCCCTAGTTGCTTTGCTATTTTTGATTCATGATAGATGCCTATTAATACAGCTTCACCATGGGTATAAGTTTTATATTCCGTAATTGCTTCTAGGGCATGTGCTAGAGTGTGCCCTAGATTTAAATTTTTCCTTATATTGTTTTCCTTTTCATCTTTTGCTACAATCCGAGCTTTAATCTCACAACAGTTTTTTACTATGCTCGTAATGACCTGTTGATCTATACCTAGCACCATGTCCAGATTTTTTTCTATGTATTTAAATAACAAATAGTCTTCCATTATTCCATACTTTATTACTTCTCCGATTCCAGAAATTAATTCTCTTAAAGGCAAAGATTTCAATACAGTTGTATCAATTATCACAATTTCAGGTTGATAAAAAGTACCCACCATATTTTTCCCCTGTGGCATGTTCACACCCGTCTTGCCTCCGACGCTACTGTCAACTTGCGATAACAGTGTAGTTGGAATTTGAATAAATGAAATTCCTCTCATGTAAACCGATGCTGTAAAGCCTGCTAAATCTCCAATCACTCCCCCTCCAAAAGCTATGATTTTATCGTGGCGGGAAAACTGATATTTCATCATCTCGGAGATAATTTCTATCACCGTTTGAATATTTTTGCTTTCTTCTCCAGCACATACTACATATTTATACAAATCCAAGTGACCCATTTGCTCCTGAATTTGCGACCCATAAATACGTTCTATATTCGTGTCAGTAATGAGCATAAACTTTGAAGAATCTTTGATTTCTCCTAAGAAATTACTTAGTAAGTCCTCTCCAATATAAATTGGATAGCTGTTTTTTTCTACACCTACTTGTATTCTTTCCATTTCTTTCTCCTCAAATACTTTGACTTATTATTTTTTTATAAACGTACTCGGAAGTCATGGCTGTGAGCAATGCCCCATAATTCATCTCTAACTCTAAAACATCACCAATTTTCAATTGTCTGGTTGCCTCTGTAATATCTAGTATAAGATGGTCACTACTAGCACCTATGACAGTTACCCCTATTTCTTTTGGTACAATACCGTTTAACATTATGTCTTGACGCCCTATGGCTACAATAGCTCTTTTCCTTATTCCTCGTTCTTCGAATGTGGGCAGCTTTCCAAAAGCATCGATTCCTCTTTTCCCTATGGGAACAGAAGGTTTATCCTTTATTTCCACTATTTCAACGAATAGCTTAAATGCATCCGCATAAAGGCCTTCAATAGTTTTATTATATACGTCCTCCTTGCCAAAAATAATTGATTGCCCTAATCTTAGCTGATTGATTCCCTTAGGAAGCTTGTTCTCCCAAATAAGGTGCAAACTATTTGAATTTCCACCTGAAAGAATGTGTAAGTCTATAGGATACAAAGCTTCAATTTCGTTTTTAATACTTATCAACTTCTCTAAAGAATGTTTTTCAGGAATAATTCCTCCGTAACAACCAAAATTTACTGCCAAGCCTTCCAAATGAATTCCTTCTAAATCTATTATTTCCCCCACTGCTGAAATAATTTGTTCCTCCATAAAACCTTCTCTTAAATCACCCAAATCTATAATTAATAAAATCCTATGCATTTTGCCCTTTTTACAGGCAGCTTCGGAGATTTTTTTAATGGTTTCAACCTCGGAGTTAATACTGATATCAACATATTCAATTAATTCGTCTATTTCACTAAGCATTGGGATTCTCAACAGTAGTTTTGGAAGAGGTATATGCAACATTTTTTTTATGTTTTGAATTCTGGAATCTGCCAAAGCTGTTACTCCTGCATTTGCGATGACTTGTGCGATTTCAGGATTTCCGCAAAAACTCTTTGTGACTGCCGTAATCTCCACACCCTGCTTCCTGCACTGCTCTACTAAAACTCTTGTATTGTGGTGTATTTTATTTAGGTTGATTTCCAATATAGGATAAATCATGTTTTTCCTCCCTCAGAGGTTCACAGTAAGTGTATTTTGTATGTGTTTGTACTATTATATTCTATTTGTGTTTGTTTTTAAATATATTCATTTTTTATTCTAAATCTTTTTCTGCAAGAATTTCAATCTATTTACTCTTTTTACAGTGCAATATAACTAAATTAGTCTTGTGAGCGTATTATATAATGCTTTTTGGGAAAAACTTAAACAATGACCTTATGAGGAGGCCTTGAACAAATGAATTCCATACCTTTTCCTATTCATTCCATCGATGTGAACAAACCCATGGCAGTCATTCATTTTAGTAATTCCTTCAGTCTTTATCTGGATAAGTATTATTCAAACCAGTTTGAAGAGCTTGTAATTATGTGTATTGGAACTGATAGATCCACAGGCGATTCCCTTGGTCCCTTGATCGGTTATAAGCTTGAAAAATTGATAAGGCGACATGAAAATATTTTTGTAGAGGGAACTCTTGAAAAACCAGTTCACGCAAAAAATCTGAAGGAAACCATTGATTCTGTCTACAAATGCAGATTGAATCCTTTTATAATTGCAATAGATGCGTGCTTAGGTAAAATTGATAGAATTGGCTTTGTGACGATAGGTCATGGCCCTCTCAGACCCGGTGCAGGAGTCAATAAGGATCTGCCTAGTGTAGGAGATATTCATATAACAGGAATTGTGAATCTTGGTGGATTTATGGAGTATATCATATTGCAAAATACTCGTCTTGGACTAGTAATGAAAATGGCTGACACCATAGCAGAGGGTATACAGTTTGGTTTGTGGAAACATATTAAAACAATAAAAGAGCAGTCTGGATATAACTAAATTTTTCAGTGGGGATTCAATCCCCCACTGAAATAGTTAGGTGACGGGCAAAGCCCTTATTGAATTATGCGACTGCTCTTCTAAATATGCTTTTATTCTTTCTGTTATTAAAAAAGCGATTCATATATTCTTCTTTCAATTGTAAAAATAATTTGATCAATTTCCTTATCCTTTGTGTTAATCAACATAGCACCCTTATCCATATCTATTACATTGTCAAAGTTGCTTAAATAGCTCAATTTGCTTGAGTCGCTATTATACAAAATTGCATCAACATAGCCTTCATAGTTCTCCTTGACTACTTCATACCCTCTTGCTTCTAATTCTCTAGCAACATGCTCCAGATTACTTTGAATAGCTACAACCTTTGGCATACCAACACCTCCTAGAGGTATTATTGCTAGAAGGTTGTAGCTTTATACTATTATTGAGGAATTTTTTGGTTTTTATTCTTGATTAAAACCTTTATTGCGTTTGGTATGATTTCCAATAATAATGGCGTATATCCGACGATATCTCCGTCTAAATTTACAGGAGTAGGAAGTTGACTATTGATTGATATTTTTTTTGCCTTATACATATTCACCTCTTTTATATGGATATGCTTTCCAGAAAAAATGGTTGGGAATACCTTCAATATCTTTAATTTTGATATCCTGTGAATTACACATACATCAAATAAACCGTCATCGTTGATTGCATCCGGTGCAATCTTCATGCCTCCTCCATAAGAGCTTCCATTAGCAATGGCTATTAACAATACTTCAGAATGTATGACTTGTCCGTCAATAATAATTTCAGTTTTCTTGAATTTATATGTTAATAGAGTTTTCAAAACTCCAGCGATATATGCCCACTTGCCTGATAAGTATTTCTTTAAACGCTCTACTTCCTTCAATGTTTCCGTATCAAAACCTATTCCT
>JAGXRU010000093.1 GCA_018335765.1 Alkaliphilus sp. | reverse complement strand
TTTTTCTTCCTTCAGTATTTTAAGAGTTTCATCATTCGCATCCCTGTCATGAACAATAATTGGCAAGTTTACCCTATGTGCCAGTTGTATCTGCTTGCGAAACCACTCTCTTTGACAGTCTCTCGGAGAGTGGTCATAATAAAAATCTAGCCCTATTTCACCTATTGCCATGACCTTAGGCTTTTTTGCTAAGCTTTCAAGAAGTTCTAAGGTAACATCATCCATTTCCTTCACGTCATGCGGATGAACGCCGACAGCGGCATAGACAATATCATATTTCTGCGATATTTCTATGGCTCTAACTGATGTTTTAAGGTTAGCACCTGGATTCATGATATATTTTATATTATTTTTTTTAGCATTGTTAATAATTTGGTCTCTGTCTTTATCAAATCTCCCATCATCCAGATGGGCATGCGAATCAAAAAGCATCCCTTTTCCTCCTGTTCTTAGCTTATGTTGGCACCAGTTCCAATATCTGCCGACAGAAGCACTAATTTATCACCCAGCTCTGCCGTCAACAACATTCCGTTGGATTCTATGCCTCTTAGAATTACAGGTTTAAGATTGGCAACCACCAATACCTTTCTTCCAATTAAGTCCTTAGGCTCAAAGTGCTTAGCTATGCCAGATACAACCTGTCTTGTTTCAGGTCCGATTTTAACCTTAAATACCAACAATTTGTCGGCTTTAGGATGCTTCTCACACGCGAGTACTTCACCTACCTTTATGTCCACCTTAGCAAAATCATCTATGGAGATTTCAGGCTTAAGCTCAAGTTTTTCTTCCTTTGGAAGCAAAGTGGCTTCTAAATCCTCCAATTCCTTTGCAACGTCAATTCTTGGAAACATTGGATCCTGTTTTTGAACCTTTACCCCACTAGGCAATTTTCCAAAGATAAAAGTATCCTCCCATTGTGTGCCCTCGCCATGGTCTATGCCTAGTTGTTTCCATATTTTCCCGGTTGTTGTATGCATAAAGGGTTGTATCAGAACCGAAATAATTCTAATGGAGTCAGATAGATTATATAGGACTGTATCTAATCTGTCCTTATTTGCCGTGTCTCTAGCCAATACCCAGGGAGCTGTTTCGTCGATATATTTATTTGTTCTTCGTACCAGCTTCCATATTTCCTCTAGTGCGTTGCTATAATCAAGCTTATTCATTCGTTCCTCAAGCTTTGTTGATATGTTGATGGCAATTCCTTTTAAATCCTCATCAAATTCTCCCTCTTGTTTCGGTTTAGGGATTATTCCTCCATTATATTTATCTATCATGGCTATGGTTCGACTCACTAAGTTTCCTAAGTCATTGGCTAAATCAGAATTTATGCGATTTAACAAAACTTCATTGGTGAATACGCCGTCTTGTCCAAAGGAATATTCTCTCAACAGAAAATACTTCAGGGCATCTACACCATATCTTTCTGCCAATACTACAGGATCAACCACATTACCTTTGGATTTTGACATTTTACCGCCTTCTAAAAGTATCCACCCATGTCCAAACACCTTCTTAGGAACAGGCTCTCCTAAAGCCAGCAGCATGGCAGGCCAAATGATGGTATGAAAACGCACTATTTCCTTCCCTACCAAATGCACATCAGCAGGCCAATATTTTTTATAATCTCCCTCCACGTCCTCAGGAAATCCAAGAGCTGTAGCATAATTTGAAAGGGCATCTAACCATACATAGATAACATGTTTTTCATCTATCGGAACCGGTATTCCCCAATCGAAGCTAGTCCTTGATATGCATAGATCTTCCAGACCTGGTCTTAGAAAATTATTCACCATTTCATTTTTTCTGGAAACTGGCTCTAAAAATTCAGGGTTTTCTTCGAAAAGTTTTAAAAGTTCACCTTGATATTTTGAAAGCCTAAAGAAATAAGCTTCTTCCTTTGTCATCTCCACAGATCTTGAACAATCAGGGCACTTCCCCTCAACTATCTGGCTCTCTGTCCAAAATGCCTCGCAGGGAGTACAGTACCAGCCCTTGTATTCTCCCTTATAGATATCTCCCTTGTCATATAGTTTTTGAAAGATCTTCTGTACTCTTCTTTTATGATAATCATCCGTTGTTCTGATAAATATATCATAGGAGATTTCGAGGGTTTCCCACAGTTTCTTTATACCTACAACGATTTCATCAATATATTCCTTTGGTTGCATTCCCTTTTCTTGCGCAGCCATCTGTAGCTTTTGTCCATGCTCATCAGTACCGGTTAGAAATTTTACATCATACCCGGTTAGACGCTTAAATCTTGCCATGGCATCGGCAGCTACCGTAGTATAGGTATGTCCAATGTGAAGCTTCGAACTTGGATAATAAATAGGTGTTGTAATGTAATAGGTTCCTTTACTCATAATTTTTTCCTCCTTGTTAATCTCCTTATTAAATTTTTTCAATTAATGCTTTGAAGTATACCACATTCAAAAACAAAAAAAAAGAAGTGATCTCTCACTTCTTCTCTAATTAGTCTGCTGAATAAGGTAATAATGCTATTATTCTTGATCTTTTAATAGCTTGTGTTAAAGTTCTCTGGTGCGTAGCACAAGTACCTGTAATTCTTCTTGGTAACATTTTGCCTCGCTCAGTGATATATTTTCCAAGTTTTCTAATGTCTTTATAATCTATATGTTTTGCTTTGTCAGCACAAAAGTTACAAACTCTTTTTTTACGACCACGTCTTTTCTTGTTGATCATCATTTCTTATTATCCCTCCTTCTTTTAGAATGGAATATCTGGGTCATCTTCATCGATGGCTCGAAAACCCTCTGGATCTGCATAGGATGATGCACGGTTAGCTGCACCTTCGTCATTTTTGTTACGCTTATCAAGAAACTGAACAACATTAGCGACCACTTCAACAGAATATCTTTTTTCACCACTTTGGGTTTCATAGTTATTTGTTTGCAGTCGACCTTGAACAGCAACCAAACTACCTTTAGCTAAGTAATTAGCGCAGTTTTCACCTAATTTGTCCCATACTACTATTCTAAAAAAATCCGCTTCCTTATCTTTTCCAAATCCTCTGTCTACCGCTATTGTAAAAGTGGCAACGGCCTTTCCACTGCCTGCTGTAAATCGAAGTTCAGGGTCTCTTGCCAATCTACCAATTAATATTACTTGATTCATAAATACACCACCTACTTATATTTATTTTCCATCAAGATTTATTATAAGATGTCTGATTACGTCATCAGAAATTCTAAAATTTCTGTCTAACTCTTTCGGCACATCAACGCCAGCCTTGAATTTCATCAAAACATAGTAACCATCATTCAATTTGTCAATTTCATAGGCCAACTTTCTGTTGCCCCACTCATCTAAGCTTTCTATTTCTCCATCAGCTTGTACAATTGACTTGAATTTTTCGATTAATATATTTCTTTTTTCTTCTTCAAGGTTTGGTTTAAATATGAACATTACTTCATATCTTCTCATTATTTCCCACCTCCCTATGGACTAATTCGGTCCTGCTTCTTAACAGGACAGAGAGAGTATCATCTCACATCTTAGTATTATAGCAGGTATGCAAAAAATATTCAAGCACAAAATTTAAGTGCCACCTGATGGGTTTTCGACAGTTGCCAACTAAATGCATTAATATCCTGTATTTAGCGTCTTCTACAGCCTTCTCTTCGTCGTATATCAGCTGTTTTCCAGACTCTTTATATATCTCTCCGGTCTTTTTATCGAAGGTGGTTTTTTTAATGTATATAGCCTCACCATGTACGGTGCTCTTGTTGTGCTTCTTGGGATTGGCTATTATGTCAAGTGCTTTTTTTATGATTTCCTCTCGTTCAATTCGTACCTTTTTCTCATATTTTTAACTCCAAAAAACCACTTGTTTTTCGTCTATCAACATACTTTTTTGAGAACCGTTTTTCATAGTCACCTGGATTTCCCGGACTTCAATACGAGACTTAATCTTGTAGTCATAGCCTTCCTTTAGAGTTTTACCAACCTATTTTTGATATATTACTATGCTTCCATATGGCTGTAATATTTTTGGTTTTTACTTTTGGGATATTCAGGTATGGTCATTTTTAACTCACCACTTTTTAACAGAGGATTGATAAATTGCTTTGTCACATAATAAATGGTAGTTTTGCCAAGAAAGTCTCCTATTTCTTTTCTGCTTCTTGGCTGTTTGCAGAATCCCAAAATTGCTATTTTACTCGGCTCTATTTCAAGCTTATCTGGGTTATCGTAAGCATTATAAAACGTAACTACAAACTCATTTCTTGAATTAAGAAACTTTGCTTCTGTAAGTCCAGCTTCCTTTAGTTCCCTCTGGATTGTAGGGATACCCGAATAGCGATTTTCCGTTATCTTTAATGTTTCCAAAGCTCTTGCTAAAAGTGGATTTCGTGTATCTGGTTGAATCTTTCCTAATTTATCAATTGTTAATCGTCCATATAAACCACCCGGATTTTTAATTTCTATTCGATCTTTATACATAACAATTTCAATCGGCATGGATTGTGTATGAATACTATAATCTCTATGAACTAATGCATTTAACACAGCCTCTCTGAGCGCTACGATAGGATACTCGAGCTTATCAATACGCTTGCCTGTATTTGGATCAATAACAGTTTTTATACGCATATTTTTCTGCAAAAACTTTATGCTGTCCTCTAAAATTTCGAAAATTGTTCCTTCAATTCTTCTGTTATCAATAAATCTTGAACCATCTAATGAAATATCTCCCTTTTCATATCCCGGTACAACCATTGCATTTATAGTATATTGTGGATACAACATTTGCGGATAAATTGAGAACAACAAGATACAGACCAATGTTGGTTTGCCATCTACAACCATATTTAAAAACTGCCTGATTTGATCATCTGATAGTTTTGATAGCTTCGGATTATTTTCCTTGATAATTTCAAGATATTTCTCCAATTGTATGATATCAACAGTGTCCATAGCTGCTTTTTCGTTGATTCGAACATCATCTTCATACTTTTTCCTGTAGGCTTCATAACTATAAATTTCATATTCACTCATGGGCTCGTCTGAATCACCCGAACGTATATAAGAACCTTTTACTCTTCCTACGCCACCATAGTAACAGGGTCTTTCAGAAATATCAATACCTGGAATTTCAGCTGATACTACATTGACACCATAAAGCTGCACAATTGTAAACATCGGTCTTACAACAGGGATCATTTGCTTACATTGTTCATTGACTTTGTTTATAAGATCTTGAGCATCGTAAACACCTACTATCTTATAATTTTCTTTCTCATCTAAACCGAATATAATGATGCCCCCTGAATCCTGATTTGAAAAAGCAGATAATGTGTCATATAGTTTTTTTGGACAACCTTTATGAGCTGCCTTTAATTCTATTATTTGTGACTCTGCCTTAACACGTTGAATCCTATTAATCAGTTCAACTAATTCTATCTCTATCACCGCAACCCACTCCTTAATTAACCATAATCTATTTCTTATATTATACAAATAAACAAAAAAATAAGCAAAAGTATTTGCTTATTTTTTTGTTTATTTGTGATGTTTTGCTTATTTCGACACAATCAGTACTTGTTCAACTCAATATTGTTGTCCTGATGTAACACCATCATCAGCCGGTGTCAAGTAAAAACTAAAAAATTTGTGTTTGATTTGGCAAGAAAAATCAAAAAAATTTCCTCTCAACTTCAGTAGTTGAAAGGCTTTTGAGAATAAGGGTTATTTATGAACTGTCAAACAAGCGTGTCGAAAACCCAGACGAATTGTTTTTAGAACCATGTTATGTTAGAATGTGTTCATATAAAATTACCATTATGTTACATTTTTATATACAGGGAGGCAATCAAATGTCAAAAATTGGGAAAATCCCAGTCTTATTAGCCGCTCAGAACAGCAAGCAAGAAATAAATCTAATAAAGAACGACAGATCAGGGAACAAAATCAAAAAAGATTACAAAATTCTATTAGACGTGCTGGCACAGAGGTGGAAAAAACAAGGAATCATTAGTTATATTTCCAATGAAGCAAATTTCAAGCGAAGAGTGGTCTGTTAGTATTGAAACCTCTGGTGAACTCATTTACAAATTTATCTCAGACAGTATGCATATTATGAATGATCCCCATGCTGAAAATTATATTGAAATAGAAGGCCAAGGCATATGGTCAAAGGTTAAAGAATCGCAATCTAAAATGAAAAGAAGACTGCCTAACGTTAAAAATATTTGCATATGCAAGGATATTGATGATAATTACAATCCAATTGAAAGTACCAATATAATCAAACCTGTTGATAACCTTATGATTTGCCATACCGAAATAACAAATATTTCCGAGAATTTTCTTGTTAGCATGTTTTGGAAAGATGAAATCGGTATTGTTTTTGCTGCCATTGATGATTTGGTTAAATTTGATGGTCGAAAGGAACGTATCGTATTTACAGGTGTTAATATCAAAGATATAATCAATACGAACATATTCCAAAACGGAAAATTTCAAGTTGAAGTTTTCATTAATGGAGTTTTTAGTAGTAAATGTCCAGGATATGTATTATCAATCAACATATAATGGATCTCAGGTATGTACAGCATTAAATACTGTGTTTGATCTGGCATTAGACAAAATGTATTACCAACCTAAAGAGCTCAATAAAAAATTAAAAAAATTTTAACATAGGCATTTACATACAACATTTGACGAACACTAAAAAGAGGCTGAGACCGCACAACTAAGCGGTTTTTAGCCTCTTTAATTCACTTTAACTGTCGAAAAGGGATATAATAACCCTATTTAAGTATAACTGAAATGGACATTTCTGTCAACACAAAAGAACCGTCCCCTTGTGTGGAAGCTTGAGTTGTACTTTTGCTTATAGCAACTTTCCAATATATTGAATTTAGGTCT
>JAGXRU010000092.1 GCA_018335765.1 Alkaliphilus sp. | reverse complement strand
GCTCTTGTAACTAAATTAAGATGCCCCCCGCCTCTATAGGCGGCGGGTACCATTTAATTTTTTCAGTGGGAGTTAAATCTCCCACTGAAGCCGTTGAGTGACGGGCAAAGCCCTTATTTAATATAGTTCAAAACCTTTTTTTACTTCAAAAGCTTGGTATGAATAAAATTAATAAGTTGTTTTAAAAACTCCTTATCTTTTTCTAGATAAGGAGTTTTTTTCAGCGTGTCTTAGGTTAATATCAAAATTGTGTTATTGAATAGATTATTTAAATTACGGTAAAAATGCCTATTATAGTTAACTTGTTGAGGAGGATAATATGAATAAATTAAATGAAGTCATGAGGTTTTTAAATAAACAGATAAAAGTACAGGCCAGTAGTTATAAAACAAATAAAAGATTAAAAAAGTATTATATCGAATCTAAACAGGATACAAGAAGTAATATTGCAAAAACATTGGATTATATGGGTTTGAGAATATTTATATTTTTTTTAACTATATTTTTTGCACAAATAAAATTTGATAATATTTATCTTTCAGTTGCAACTGCCATATTCTTAACATGCCTTATCCATTTAACAGCAATATTTTTAAGGAATAATAGGCATAAAAAGATTGTTTTTAACAGAAGAAAATACTTCGCAAGTCAAATGGTATATGAAGCAATATTGGCAAAAGGGGTATCGGAATTTGAAAGATACATGTGCTTAATCTTGGAAAAATCAGGTCTTTGTATAAAAAAACATACTTATCTAAGCGATCGGGATTTATTAATCGATGCTTGTTATAAAGACATTAACCTTACAATTATGTGTAAAAAAGATAACAATGACATAGCTGTGCCACTCAAAGAAATAAAAGAATTCTATCAATTGTTAAAAAATGAACACTTGCATAAAGGAATAATTATATCTAATACTGATTTTACAAAAGAGTGTCAAAATTTCATTGAAGAAAATTTTTTGAAGGATAAAATTACCTTAATTAACAAAGAAAAATTTTTGAAAATCATTGATAAAGCAGGGCTTTTTCCAACCATTGAAGAAATAGATGAATATTTAGTTGATACTATAGAAAAACAAGAAAAAAAAATAATCGCATATAAAGAAGTTTTTCTGGCGAAAGAAAAAGTTAAAAGCTATATTATACTTTCTTTACTCCTGCTAATCTTGGCAAAATACACAATGTTTCAACGCTATTATGTATTAACAGCAGTATTTCTTATGGTATTGGCAACAATTACTATTTATAGTAATATTAAGAGGAAAAATCATGGAGTTAGGGAATTTAATTTTGATGAATTGCTAAGTAAAAACAAATTATGATTTTAGGAGGATTTTTTTTGAAATGCATAGCAGTTTTAGGTAGCCCCAGAAGTATGATGAATACAGAACTCCTATTAGAACATGTTATTTTAGGTCTTCGGCAAATGGATGTTGAAGTTGAGAAAATAAAATTAAAAGACTTGATTATTAACCCATGCATAGCTTGTGATGCTTGCACCAAAACAGGTAAATGTTTCAAAAAAGATGATATGGAACAACTTTACCATAAGTTTAATACATCTGATATTATTGTAATTGCTTCACCGCTATACTTCAATTCAGTAACAGGCATAACTAAAATGATGATTGATCGATGTCAGGCTTTTTGGTCAAGCAAATATGTTTTAAATAACCCAACAATTGATAGAAACAAAGTGAGATCAGGATTATTTATATGCACAGCAGGATCCCAGCAGACAGACAATGGGTTTTTAGGTGCCACATTGGTTATGGAATTATTTTTTAAAGCTATAAATACCAACTATAAGTACAACCTGTTGATTGATAATACCGATAAAAAATTTACAGGTGAAAGGAAAGACGTATTAGAACATGCTACGCATATTGGATGTGAATTATCTAAATTATTGTAGAAGTAGTTTTGGAGATTGTAGAGGTTGTTGTATGATTTTACTAAACTATGTTTGATTTTTGTTTTTCCAAAGGATATAATATATGAGAGTTAGATAATAAATATAAATTTTTATTTTCAATTAGGAGGTTTACTTATGACAGTCAAATCAGTACCTGTGGGAATCTCAAATAGACATATTCACATTAGCAAAGTCGACTTGGACATTTTATTCGGAGAAGGATATGAATTGACAAACTACATAAATCTATCTCAGCCTGGTCAATATGCAACACATGAAAAGGTGGATATTGTTGGACCAAAGGGAACACTCAAGAGTGTTAGAATTCTAGGGCCGACCAGGAAAGAAACTCAAGTAGAAATATCCATTACAGACGGCTTTGTGTTAGGTGTAAATCCTCCGGTAAGGGATTCTGGAGATATAAATGATAGTCCTGGAGCTAAAATAGTAGGTCCAAAGGGAGAAGTCATATTACAAAAAGGTATTATAGCCGCTGCAAGACATATACATATGCATACTAAAGATGCTGAAAATTTTGATGTTAAGGATACAGATATCGTAAATGTCAAGGTTGGTGGAAAAAGAGGCTTGGTTTTTGATAATGTATTAGTTAGAGTACATCCTACATATGCTCTAGAAATGCATATTGATATTGATGAAGCGAATGCAGCACGATTAAAAAATGGCGACAAACTAGAAATGATAAAATAAATGGAGGATTGTTAATGGATATTTCTAAATATATTGATCATACAATTTTGAAGGCTGATGCAAGCAAGTCAGATATT
Source organism: Alkaliphilus sp. (assembly GCA_018335765.1). Taxonomy (GTDB): domain Bacteria; phylum Bacillota; class Clostridia; order Peptostreptococcales; family Thermotaleaceae; genus JAGXRU01. The sequence continues at coordinate 4,065 of JAGXRU010000092.1, read as the reverse complement.
GTTAGGGTATGTAATGAAGCTATAGAAAACCTTTTTTATTCTGTTTGTGTTAATTCATGGTATATACCTTTGGTTAAAAAGCTTTTAGAGGGATCAGAAGTTAAGATTACTTCGGTGGTAGGATTTCCATTAGGAGCCATGGACTCAACTGCAAAAGCATATGAAGCAAAAGTTGCTGTGGAAAATGGAGCTGATGAGATTGATATGGTTATAAATATCAGTGCAATCAAGGATGGAAATTATGAATTTGTTCTTAAGGATATAAAACAAGTGGTTGATGCCATAGGTGGAATGGCTTTGTTGAAGGTAATAATCGAGACAGCGTTACTTTCAGAAGAAGAAAAGAGTATGGCATGTAAACTTTCAATGGAAGCAGGGGCTGATTTTGTTAAAACATCCACTGGTTTTTCAACAGCGGGGGCAACGGTTGAAGATATTAAGCTTATGAGGAGTATTGTAGGAGATAAGCTGGGAGTTAAGGCTTCGGGTGGGATCAGAACTAGAGAAATCGCTATACAAATGATAGAAGCTGGTGCTAACAGGCTAGGGGTCAGTGCTTCAGTTTCCATTGTAAAAGGTATGAATTCTAAATCCGATGGATATTAAAAGAATGGTATAAGTTGCCATTCTTTTTTTAAAATGTAGCTATAATTATACATATATTTGTAGATAAGTGCAAATTACTATTGATTGAGAGAGGGTAAAATGATAAACAACATATTACATTTGAAATATGCTGTTGAGGTTGAAAGATCAGCCTCAATTTCAAAGGCCGCAGAAAATTTATATATGGGACAACCTCATTTAAGCAAAGCAATACGAGAATTTGAAGAATCTCTTGGATTTGCAATTTTTAATCGCACATCAAAAGGTGTTATTCCTACAAAAAAAGGCAAAGAATTTTTAAATCATGCAAAAAAAATCTTAGTACAACTTGATGAAATGGATGCATTATATAAGCCTTCATCTGATGCAAGGCAAAAATTCGACATATCCATCCCCAGAGCAAGCTATATTTCTTTTGCATTTACAGAATTTATTAAGGAACTTGATTTAGATAAAGATATGAATATTAACTATCGAGAAACAAATTCTGTACAAGCTATAAAAAATGTGGCAGACAATATTAATAATTTAGCCATAGCAAGATATCAAGTTATACATGAACGATATTTTCTTAATGAATTAGAAGATAGAGAATTAAAACACGAAAGCATTTTGGAATTTGAATACCTAGCCTTAATGTCAAACAAACATCCGTTAGCAGAAAATAATGCAATCGATTATTCTGACCTTCTGAGATACACTGAAATTATTCATGGTGATACATCCGTTTTTGGGCTTCCGATTGCTGAGGCAAGGCAAATTGCACAGGCAGACGAAAAGAAGAAAAAAATTGTACTATATGACAGAGGCAGTCAATTAGAGTTGTTGAGCTGTGTTCCATCTACATATATGCTGGTTTCGCCAATGTTGCAGAATGTTCTTTTGGGTTTTTCTTTGGTTCAAAAACAATGCAATATCCCTAAAAACAAGTATAAAGACATTCTTGTTTTTAGGAGAGGGTATCATTTAAGTAATGAAGAAGCACTTTTTATACAAAAGTTAAGAGACACAATCGAAAAAGGATTAAAATGCTAAAAGCAACTCAATAGATAATGGTATATCGATAAATGCATATCGATATACCATATTTGCATTTTATTTCTAATAATAAGCTGTGATAATATTACAGTATAAAAGAGTATATATTGGTAACGAAAGGGGAGAAGAAAATGAAAAGATCAATATCAATACAAACGCTACAAAGATTGCCAATATATCTGAACTTTTTAAAAGAATTATCGCAAAATAAAAGAATGAATATTTCAGCAAAGTGTATTGCTGATAATTTGAGACTAGGTGAAATACAGGTTCGAAAGGATTTAGCGGCGGTAAGTTCTGGAGGTAAACCAAAAGTCGGATATGTCACAGAGGACTTAATCAAGGATATTGAGATTAATCTTGGTCATAACAATCTACATGATGCAGTACTGGTAGGTGCTGGAAAACTCGGAAAAGCACTTTTGTCCTATGATGGGTTTAAGGGATATGGATTAAACATTGTTGCAGCATTTGACGTATGTGGCGATGTTTTAGGATCAAATGATAGTGGCAAACAAATACTTGCGATTGATAAAATGAAGGATTTATGCGAAAGAATGAAGGTGCGAATTGGGATTATTACAGTACCTGCAGATTCTGCACAAAAGGTTTGCGATATGCTTGTTGAAAGTGGGATATTAGCAATTTGGAACTTCGCACCAACGCATTTGTCGGCCCCGGAAAATATTCTTATAAAAAGTGAAAATATGGCATCTTCGCTTGCGTTGCTGTCAATGCATTTAATTAAAAATATAGATTCAAAAAAAGGAGAGATGGATAATGAAGAATAAGACTCGTGACATCATAAGCAGTACTGAAAAACTAGAAGATGCATTAAAAAGGTTGAAGATTGCTCAGAAGGAATTTTCAACATATACTCAAGAGCAAGTGGATAAAATATTTCTTGCTGCAGCAACAGCAGCGAACAATCAGAGGATACCGCTAGCTAAGATGGCCGTCGAAGAAACTGGGATGGGTATTGTAGAGGACAAAGTTATCAAAAATCATTATGCCTCTGAATATATTTATAATGCTTACAGAAATACAAAAACATGTGGAGTTTTGGAGGAGGACAAGGCTGCGGGTATCAAAAAGATTGCCGAGCCAGTTGGTGTAATTGCAGCTGTTATCCCTACTACTAACCCTACTTCAACAGTTATTTTCAAAACATTAATAGCACTGAAAACAAGGAATGGTATCATCGTTAGCCCTCACCCAAAAGCAAAAAATTCCACAATTGCAGCAGCTAAGATTATACTTAAAGCTGCCGTTGAAGCTGGTGCACCAGAGGGAATAATTGATTGGGTTGATATGCCGAGCCTTGAGATGACTAACATCGTTATGAGAGAAGCTGATTTTATTTTGGCAACAGGCGGTCCTGGTATGGTTAAGGCAGCATATTCAAGCGGAAAGCCTGCAGTTGGGGTTGGTGCAGGAAACACTCCGGCAATCATTGACGACTCGGCAGATATTCTTCTTGCTGTCAACTCAATTATACTCTCGAAAACTTTTGATAACGGCATGATTTGTTCATCCGAGCAGTCAGTTATTGTGCTTGAAAAGGTCTATGATGCCGTTAAGAATGAATTCAATGCAAGAGGCTGTTATTTCCTTAATAAAGACGAGACTGAAAAGGTACGAAAGACTATAATAATAAATGGTGCCTTAAACGCTAAAATAGTCGGTCAGTCGGCATATAAGATTGCTTCGCTTGCTGGAATAACAGTTCCGGAAAAAGCGAAAATCTTAATAGGTGAGGTTGAGAGTGTAGAACTGAGCGAAGAATTTGCACATGAAAAGCTCTCACCGGTACTTGCGATGTACAAAGCTAAGGATTTTTCTGATGCACTGAATAAGGCTGAAAAACTTATTGCCGATGGTGGATACGGTCATACCTCATCAATATATTTGAACGCTGTAGTCGAACAGGCAAAGCTTGACGAATTTGCTTCTAGAATGAAAACCTGTCGAATTCTCGTAAACACACCTTCAGCACATGGCGGTATAGGAGATTTGTACAATTTTAAACTTACGCCTTCGCTTACACTCGGCTGCGGCTCTTGGGGAGGGAACAGTGTTTCTGAAAACGTTGGTGTCAAGCACCTTGTAAATGTTAAAACAGTCGCAGAAAGGAGAAATAATATGTTGTGGTTCAGATCGCCCGAAAAGGTGTATTTTAAAAAGGGTTGTATGTCTGTTGCTTTAGATGAATTAAAGAATATCTTAGGTAAGAAGAAAGTCTTTATTGTTACCGATAATTTCCTTTACAATAATGGATATACAAAACCAATAACTGAAAAGCTTGATGAAATGGACATTAAACACGTAACTTTTTATGATGTAGAGCCTGATCCATCTCTTGCTTGCGCTAAGGAAGGTGCTAAGCTGATGAGTTCGTTTGAACCTGACTGTATTATGGCG
>JAGXRU010000091.1 GCA_018335765.1 Alkaliphilus sp. | reverse complement strand
AAGTTCATGCAATAATCGGAGAAAATGGAGCAGGGAAATCTACTATTATCAAAATACTGATGGGTGTTCATACAAAAACATCAGGTGAAATATTGATGGAAGGCAAGCCTGTTGATTTTAAATCTCCATTACATGCTGAAAAGCATGGTTTAGGAGCTGTTTATCAGGATATTAATTTGGCAAAGGATTTAAGTATTGCCGAAAATTTTTACATGGGACAATTGCCTAAAACAAAATTCGGCTTAGTAGATTTCAAAACTATGTATGAGGAAACAAAAAAGACTTTAGAGTCCATTAATGTACATGTAAATCCCAAAGCAGTTATCAATGAACTATCTGTTGCCCAACAGGAAATGGTTGCAATTGGGAAGATTCTTCATCTTAAGGCAAAACTCATCATATTTGACGAACCAACTGCATTACTCACTAATGAAGAAATTGAAGAGTTGTTTAAGATTATCCAGATGCTAAAGGAAAAAAACGTAGGGATTATATATATAACCCATAGGATAGATGAGATATTTAGAATCAGTGATCGTGTGACAGTTATGAAGGATGGCATTAAGGTAAGAACAGTGAATACTGATGAAACCAATGAAAATGATTTGATTACAATGATGGTGGGCCGCAATACAGAACACATGTATGAAATAGAGCAACCAGAACATGGAGAGACTGTATTAAAAGTTAAAGATCTTTGTCGAGGAAAAGCGTTTAGAAACATTAATTTTGAGGTAAAAAGAGGCGAGATATTTGGACTATTTGGATTGATAGGTTCTGGACGCACTGAGATTGTAAAATGCATTTTTGGAGCAGATAAAAAAGAGTCGGGAGATATTTATATAAATGGACAGAAAACTGAAATAAATAATCCTGAAGAGGCGATTAAAAATGGTATGGCACTCATACCGGAAAACAGAAAAGATGAGGGATTGGCTTTAGGCTTATCTATTATAGTTAATACAAACATGGTTGCAATAAACAAGGTATCATCTTATGGAATAATAAACGATAGAAAAAGCAATGAGCAAACCACAAAATTAGTCGAAATGTTAAAAACGAAAACACCTTCTATACATCAATTAGTTAAGAATTTATCGGGTGGCAATCAGCAAAAGGTAGTTATTTCAAAATGGTTGGCACAGGAAAGTGATATCTTTATTTTTGACGAACCAACCGTAGGCATTGATGTAGGTGCAAAACAGGAAATATACAAAATTTTCGGAGAGTTGCTTAGTCGAGGAAAGTCAATTATTGTAATCTCCTCTTATTTACCTGAGGTGATGGGTTTATCGAATCGCATGCTAGTAATGTATGAGGGAAGACAGATGGCTATATTGGATAAGTCGGAGTTTGATGATAAAAAAGTATTAAAGCTAGCTTCTGGTATAAGCTAAAGGAGGTCGCTATGGACAGTGCAGTTAAAGAAAAAAAAGAAAGAAATAAAATAAGTGTATTTAGCAATGGCATGAAAACCGAACTTTTTTTAATTATTGTATTATCGCTTTTGGCTGTTTTTTTTGCTGTTACATCAGATGTGTTTTTCACATTAAGCAATTTGAAAACGCTCACTAGGCAGGCATCAATTTATGGAGTAATTGCAATAGGAATGGTGGTAGTCATTACATCCTCGGGTATAGACTTGTCAGTTGGATCTGTCACAGGTTTGTCTGGTGTTGTTGCGGCCTTATTAATGGTAAATGGAATATCAATCCCTGTTTCTATTATTATAGCAATTATAACAGGTATGTTCATTGGATTGATCAATGGGGTTTTGGTTTATGATGGTAAAGTGCCTGCATTTATTGCTACAATGGGAACCATGACTGTAGTTAGGGCAGTTATCATGCTGCTCACTAATGCAAGCATGATATCAAAATTACCTGAAGAGTTTAAGGCTATTGCACAAATAGAAGTGCTGAATATTCCGTTTTTATTTGTGGTATGGCTTGTAGTGATAGCACTTGCATGGTTTATGACTAGTAAAACGGTATTTGGAAGGAATGTGTATGCAGTAGGAAGCAATAGAGAAGCAGCTAGATTGAGCGGTATTAATATCAGAAAGACGACCTATGGTGTTTACATTTTTTCTGGCTTAACTTGCAGTATAGCCGGTATTTTACTTGCTTCAAGGCTGGGAAATGGTGTTCCTACCGCGGGGGCAGGCTATGAACTTGATGCTATAGCGGCAGCGGTGGTTGGCGGAGCAAGCTTGGATGGCGGAGCAGGAAGTATAGTTGGCACAGTCTTAGGCTCAATGATCATGGCTACCCTTCGACAAGGAGGGGTATTACTTGGTGTTAACTCTTTCATTTTAGAAATAGTCATTGGATCATTAATTGTAGGAGCAGTTTTATTGGATAAATTAAGACGCTAATATTTGATAGGAGGGTTGAATATGTTATACAAGAAAGTAGCAAAAATTGAAGAAAAGATATCAGCAATTGGAATGGGTTGTTGGAATTTTGGTGGTCAATGGGATAATGCTGTTGGTGATAATACTACTAAAATTGTACATGCAGCTATTGATAAGGGAATAAACTTATTTGACGTAGCACCTGTTTATGGCTTTGGTAAGGCAGAGGAAATATTGGGAAGAGCTTTGAAAGGTGGTATGAGGTCTAAAGTATTAATTGCCAGCAAATGTGGTTTGGTCTGGAATGATCGACATGTAGTGAGTAACAACTTAAAACCTGAAAGTATTTTAAATGAAATAGACCAGAGTTTGCAAAGGCTTCAAACAGACTATATAGACATCTACCAATTACATTGGCCTGATAATAATACACCAATAGAAGAAACGGTAAGTACCTTAGAGGAGATAAAAAAAGCAGGAAAGATTCGCTACATAGGGCTGTCTAATTTTGCTCAGAAGGATGTAGAGGAATTTATGACCATGATTGAAATCAATGCTCAACAATCCTTGTATAATATGTTGGAGAGAAACACGAATAGTTATCATGATATATCTTTGGATTACAAGACGGAAGATGAAGTCTTACCTATGGTTAAAAAGCATCAACAAGCCTTTTTCCCATATAGTCCACTATTTCAAGGTCTGTTAACAGGATCATTCAAACGAGGTGGCAATTTTTCTAAAATGGATATCAGGAATGCAAATCCCAAGCTAAAGGGAGATTTAGTTGAGAAATACTATGAAGGAGCCCTTGCCATAGGTGATTTCGCTGATAAAATTGGAAGGTCATTAAATGAGGTTGCATTCAACTGGCTAAGACAAAAGGAAGAGGTTACTTCTATTATTGCTGGAGTTTCTAGCATTGCTCAATTAGAGAACAACATAAATTCAACAGCATGGAATTTGACGGAGGAAGAATTAAGAGAAATCGAAATAATTATTGAACCTTTTAGATTTATATAGGCGGTGACATGATGAGTAAATTTTTATTAGCTCATGATTTAGGAACATCAGGCGATAAGGCTACACTTTTTTCTACAGATGGAAAATTACTGGATAGTTGTACATATGAATACGAAACAAAATTTTTTAATGGAAATTGGGCAGAGCAAAATCCCATGGATTGGTGGAAGGCCTTTTGTTCAACAAATAAACGTCTTCTAAAGGGAAGAGATACAAGTCAAGTTGCCGGTCTTGCATTTAGCGGTCAAATGATGGGTTGCGTTTGTGTTGATATTAATGGTCAGGTGCTAAGAAATGCTATAATTTGGGCTGACCAAAGAAGCGTAGAAGAAGAGAAATATATAAAAGACAAAATTGATGAAACAGAATTTTACAAAATAGTGGGACACAAAATTAGTGCTTCGTATAGTATTGAAAAATTAATGTGGATACGCAATAATGAACCGGATATTTTCAAACAGACATTTAAGATACTGTTACCAAAGGACTATATTATTTATAGATTAACGGGGAAATTTGTAACTGATTATTCGGATGCTTCTGGTACCAATGCTTTTGATCTCATAAACCTTAGATGGTCGGACAGAATAATTGATATTTCGGGTTTGGACAAAAACTTATTCCCTGAGGTTCATCCATCAACTCATATCGCTGGAGAGGTATCCAAAGTGATATCAGAAGAATGTGGTCTGGCTCCTGGAACTAAGGTCATTATTGGTGGAGGAGATGGGGTATGTGCTGCTGTAGGAGCTGCTTCGGTAGAAGAAAATGTAGCATATAATTATCTCGGATCCTCGTCTTGGGTCGCTTATACGGCTAAAAAACCAGTTTTTGATAAGGAACTAAGAACGTTCAACTGGGCGCATATGATTCCAGGATATTATGCTCCAACTGGAACTATGCAGGCTGCAGCGAACTCATATAACTTCATGAAAAAAATATTGTTCGAGGGTTTATCAGTAGTTGAAAATGAAAATAGTCTTGGTGTTTACGATTTGATGAACAATCAGATCATCAGCTCTAAAATTGGAGCTAATGGCCTTCTGTTTCTCCCATATTTATTAGGGGAGAGAAGTCCTAGATGGAATCCTAATGCCAGGGGAGCTTTTATAGGACTTAAAATGGAGCATACCAAAGGAGATTTGATTCGTGCTACTGTTGAAGGAATCTTAATGAATTTAGATATTGTATTACAAATATTTAAAAAGGAATCAAATATAACAGATATTAATGTAATTGGAGGGTTAGCTCAGAGTGACCCGATATTACGAATATTAGCAGATGTTTATGGAATAAATGTTCATAAATTAAGTTATTTAGAGGAAGCGACTTCCATTGGAGCAGCCATAGCAGCCGGTGTAGGAAGTGGTGAGTTGAAAGATTTTAATGAGGTTCATAAATTTATTAGGCGGGAAGAGAATATAGCTCCTAATAGAGAAAACCATCAAGGCTATGAAAAGGTTAAAGAAGTGTTCAACAACAGCTATTATGCCTTGTTAGATATTTACCAGCAATTGATTACATTGTAGGAATTAAGTCCAATGAGTATGCATTTGTTATGATTGAAGCGGATTTAACTAAGTTTTCTTTATGATCGTCATATTTTCTTTATTCTGTACTCTGTGAAATTGCCCTTAATTGAATTTTGACAAGGAGTTATTCACTATCCTATGTGGTATAATATTGATAGGTGCGAGATTACAGGAGAGGAAAGATTGTATATGATTCGGGTTAATGAAGTAAAGTTGTCTCTTGAAGAGACGGTTGACATAATTCCGCATAAGCTTGCAAAGCTTCTAAGGATTAGATTAGAGGATATAATCAGTTATAAAATCTACAAAGAATCTATAGATGCCCGAAAGGCCGGACAGGTTTATTTTGTATATACGGTGGATGTAGAAACAATAGATGAAGAAAAATTGTTGCAGAAAAATAGTCAGCTAGTAAAAACTCCGGATATGCAATACCACGAGGTGCCCAAAGGAACAATTCAGTTTAAATACCGACCGGTTGTCATAGGCTTTGGCCCCTCGGGAATGTTTGCCGGTCTTATTCTCGCACAAAGAGGATATAGACCCATAATATTAGAGCGGGGTCAGGATGTGGATAATAGAACAAAGGACGTTGAAGAGTTCTGGAAGTTTGGGAAATTAAACCCTGAATCCAATGTTCAATTTGGTGAGGGTGGAGCAGGAACTTTTTCTGACGGTAAATTAACCACTAGAATAAAGGATAGAAGATGCAGAAAAATACTAGAGGAACTTGTTTCTGCAGGAGCTCCAAAAGAGATCCTCTATTCCCATAAGCCCCACATAGGGACGGATGTCTTAAAACAGGTGGTTAAAAACATCAGATGTAAAATAGAGCAACTTGGTGGCGAAATATATTTTAGCAGTAAGGTAACAGATTTTATTATTAATGGAGAAAACTTAACCAGCATCGAAATAAATGGGCAAGAGAAAATTCCTGCTGAGGCGGTAATTTTGGGTATAGGGCATAGTTCTCGAGATACCTATGAGGTGTTGAATAACAGAAAGGTACAAATACGTCAAAAACCATTTGCCATAGGGGTCAGAATAGAACACCAGCAGAGGGCGATTAATAAGGCTCAATATAAGGAGTTCGCAGAGCACCCGCGACTTGGGGCTGCAGATTATAAATTAACTTACCAAACTAAGGAAGGCAGAGCAGTATATACATTTTGCATGTGTCCTGGTGGCACTGTGGTGGCGGCAGCTTCGGAAGAAGGTGGTGTGGTAACCAATGGTATGAGTGAATATGCCAGAAATAAAGAAAATGCCAACAGTGCCCTGCTAGTACAAGTGAAAACAGAGGATTTTGGCAGTAATCACCCACTTGCAGGAGTGGAATTTCAAAGAAAATGGGAAAAGGCTGCTTATAGGGCTGCGGGAAGTAATTATAATGCTCCAACTCAAAGGGTTGGTGATTTTATGCAAGATAAGGTGAGTGCTGATGCAGGTAATGTAATTCCTACCTATCTTCCGGGTGTGACATGGTGCAATCTTAAAGAATGCTTGCCTGATTTCGTTATCACATCAATAAAAGAAGCAATTCCTAAATTTGAACAAAGGATGAAGGGTTTTGCCATAGAAGAAGCGGTAATGACAGGCGTGGAAACAAGAAGCTCTGCTCCCGTTAGAATTGAGAGAGCAGAGGATGTAATGGAGAGTGTCAATGTTAAGGGACTGTTTCCGGTAGGAGAGGGTGCAGGCTATGCAGGAGGAATTATATCTGCTGCTGCTGATGGAATGAAGGCTGCGGAAATGATCATAATGAAGTTTTCACACATCTAAAGAATTATGATGGTTACTTTCCAAATTTTACTAAGTTCTCTTTATGATTTGCAATATTTTTAAAATTATGATAGAATTATTTAATCAGTTCTACACTTAGTTGAATATATCAATTTATAACGCTGAATTCTTTTTACTTAGAGGAACGGGGGAACCAATTTTGGGGTGAATCTCTTTTTGAGTAGGGTTATCTTCTTTCGACCCGAATCCGTCAGCTAACCTCGTAAGCGTTGAAAGAGGAGATTGATAGCATGATAGTTAGTGATAATACTAGCGGATCTAGTCTAGTTTATTATTTTCATTATCTATTCAAAAACTATGGTATATCTCCATAGTTTTTGTCGTCTTTATCATATCTATCTCCTGATAAATGTAATACCACCAAGTTTGGCTATTAAATTAAATAGGATGTCTAAACACCTGATGGATGGTCTTTTAATGGAAAGAATCATCTCGACTGTTGTTAATTCAACAATTAAGACACGGGTGTATTTCTTGTACCAAAATTTACATTAGTAGAATTAGCATTAAATCGGATTTCCTTAAATCGAAAAATATCTTAGGAGGGGATAGAATGGAGAAAAGAGCTAAAAAACTCAGTTTTGCAGTAGTTGGTGCTGGTCATGGAGGTCAAGGTTTAGCCGGATATTTGGCTTGCAAAGGGCATAAGGTGAACTTGTATAATAGAACTATAGAAAATATCAGAGATATCAAAGAATGCAGATATATCGAGCTACAGGGGGATATAGAAGGGAATGGAGTATTAAATATTGTTACGGATGATATAACAGAAGCAATTAATGGCGTGGATATAATCATGGTGGTGCTTCCTGCTAGTGCACATAAATACATTGCTCACAAAATAGCCAATCATGTGGAAGCAAATCAATACATTGTACTCAACCCTGGAAGAACTGGTGGAGCGTTGGAATTCAGAAACATCATATCTAGATATAGAAATGCCAAAGACATTTGTATCGTTGAGGCACAGACTTTTTTGTTTGCATGCAGAAGCCTAGGAGAGGGAAAAGTTAAAATATTCAGCAAGAAAAGAGAAGTAAAAATTGCAGCTTTACCAGCTATAAGAACAGGTGAGTTTATTGAAAAGATTCATAGCGTGATACCTGAATTTACTCCTAGTTTAAATGTATTAGAAACAAGCTTAAACAATATAGGAGCAGTATTGCATCCGATTCCAACTATCCTAAATTGTGGGAGAATAGAAAATACACAAGGAAACTTCCAATATTATATTGATGGAATCACACCATCAGTAGCAAGCGTTATAGAGCAGGCAGACTATGAAAGGATGACAGTGGCCAGAGCTTTAGGAGTAAAAACAATCTCTCTTAAGGAGTGGTTGGAATATACCTATAACGCATATGGTGATACTCTTTGTGAGGCATTGAAAAACACTGTTGGATATTGGGGCATCATGGCACCTTCTAGTATGGACACCAGATATATATTTGAAGATGTTCCAAATAGCCTAGTGCCTATCTCTGATTTAGGCAGACATCTGGGAATATTTACCCCAATCATAGATTCTATGATTAATCTGGCTTCTGTTATGCACAATATAAACTACTACATGAGCGGAAGAAAGGTAGAAGATATGGGATTAAGCGGATTGCTGATAGATGAAATTATGAGTTTTGTGACAAATGGTGAGATAGCTAGCATAGAAGGAGTGGTTGCGTAATGAAAAGCTATTTAGGAGCAGCCATCGGGAATTGCGTTCATGTAGGAGGTATCGTCAATTTTCTGAGATTAGTAGAAAATGAAGGCAACAACACTAATTTTTTAGGGGCGGCTGTGGATATTGACATATTAATAGAGTCAACATTAAGACTAGATCCAGATGTGATCTGTGTTGGCTTCAGACTAACGCCTGAATCGGTAATTCCCTTATTGAATTTACTGGAAATTCGAATAAATGAAAATGAACTTAAAAAAAAACAATGGATTTTTGGTGGGACAAAGCCAGTGGCCATGATTGCGAGAGAATATGTTTATTTCCAAAAAATATTTGATGGAACAGAAGACCTTGATGATGTGATTTCTTATCTTCGAGGGGAAAATATAAAGCAAGTGACGGAGAAGCACCCGCAAAACATTATTGAAAGAATCAATAGGAAATACCCATACCCAGTTATAAGACATCATTTTGGTCTACCTTCATTAGAAGAAACGATTGAGGGTATCAGAAAAATATCTGAAGAAAAGGTACTTGATATTATTTCAGTGGGACCAGACCAAAATGCACAGGAGAATTTTTTTAATCCGGATAGGATGAAACATGAATTAGATGGTGCCGGCGGTGTGCCACTGAGAACTATTAATGATTTTGAAAAGTTGTATGAAAGCTCAAAGACAGGTAATTACCCGCTATTAAGATGCTATAGTGGTACGGCTGAAGTTTTTAGATTTGCAGAATTATTAAAGAATACAATCAACAATGCGTGGTGTGCAGTGCCTTTATGTTGGTACAATGTTTTGGATGGGAGAGGACCAAGAAGTGTTGTGGATTCCATCAATCAGGGGCAGCAGTTAATAAAATGGCACGCAGAGAGAAACATTCCTGTAGAAGTAAATGAAGCCCATCATTGGAGTTTAAGAGATGCTCACGATACAATTGGAGTTGCTATGGCATTTCTGGCAGCTTATAATGCAAAACAAGCAGGCGTGAAGGATTATATCGCACAATACATGTTTAATGTTCCGCCAGCTATGCATCATAAAATGGACCTGGCAAAGATGCAGGCTAAAATTGAATTGATAGAGTCATTAGAAGATGACAATTTTAGAACCTATCGACAAGTGAGAGCAGGGTTGGCAAGTTTGAGTTCGGATTTAGATGTTGCAAAGGGACAATTGGCAGCGTCAACATACTTAGCCATGACCCTCAAGCCTCATATTGTTCATGTCGTAGCTTTTAGTGAAGCAGATCATGCAGCAAATGCCAAGGATGTTATTGAAAGCTGTAAAATTGTGCGGGGTGTCATTCGATCAACACTTCATGGCATGGTAGATATGACCCAGGATTCAATTGTTATTGAAAGAAAAAATGAACTGATCAGAGAAGCTCAGGTACTGCTTAATGCAATCAAGACCATCTACCCTGATAGTCAAGATCCTTGGAGTGACCCAAAGGTGTTGGCAGATGCCATACTGCGAGGTATTATTGATGCACCTCATCTAAGAGGAAATATAAACGCTAAAGGAACTCTTGAGACAAGAATCATTGATGGTAAATGCCTTGCATATTCAAAAAAACATGGAAGGGTAATTTCTGAAGGCGAACGGTTATCTGACCTTCTCAATATGGATATGCGTGATGAAATATTCGTCTAGAAAAAGATGGCTGCGGCTATCTTTTTTTGCTGATAGCGGTCTGTATCTCCTCTAAATTAGACAATCCAGCTATTAGTCCCCTATTATACAACTCCCTTGATGAGCTTAAATCGATTGGACTATATCCTTTTGTATCTACGGTAATAAAAACGTCGGCTAGCACGGTTTCACCAAGGATTACTTTGTTTTGCATGATCAAGAAAGCTTTTAAAATAATCTGCAGACTATTTTTAGGAGCCCAATGGTCTAAGGACGGTGTAGTGCTGACTGCTATAATAATGTCCGCTCCCATCTTCTTAACTACCGAAGCTGGAACATTGTTTATAACTCCACCATCTACAAGAGTTCTACCTTTGAAATTAACTGGTTGAAAAATTCCTGGGATTGCTGAGCTAGCTCTCATTGCGGTGGATAATTTTCCTTTGTCCAATAATATTTCTTCTCCGGAAATAATATCCGTTGCTACTGCAATAAAAGGTATTTTTAGATCTTCGATATTTTTTTCTCCTATAATATTATTAATAAACTGATCCATGGGTTCGTTAGACAGTAAACCGTTAATGGGTAAAGAAAGCTGAGAAAACTCCTTCCATTGGGTATGGGTAGCCAAATTCAACAATTCATTAATAGATAAACCGGTTGCATATAGTCCTCCTACAATACTCCCAATACTGGTACCACAGATACAATCGATTGGGATGTCATTGTCTTTTAGAGCTTTCAGAACGCCAATGTGAGATATGCCCCACACAGCCCCGCCACCTAAAGCCAATCCAACTCTATATTTGTTGCCCTTCGTGATACCCTTGCTTTCTTTTGACAGAACTTTAGTATTCTTAAAAAATCTTTGAAGTGCTGATTCGGTGGCTTTTATCATTCTATTTCCCTCCCCTTTATAGATTCCTTTGATATCATATTATTCTATAATATTATCACTTTATAACAAAAATAAGCATTTAAATAAAAAGATATATCATAATCACACGTAAAACTTTGACATTGCATAATATATAGTGAACTGATATAAAAGTGTCAATAGGAGGGAATTTTAATGAATGAGCTAGAACCATACAAGAATGAAAGTAATATAGCTAAATCGTTGAATGACGGGCAAAGCCCTTATTTAAAAAGAACAAATAATATTGATTTAAAGTCGGTTATCTCAAACCTCATGAACAATGAGAACCTGCTTCCTGTCATACTATTAGGACTATTGAGCAAATCAGGTCAAATTTCTGGTAATACTGAGGATATTGCACGCTCTGCAGAGATGCTTAGAATGGCTAAGCCTTATTTCCAAAATACCCATAAGGAAGCCTTAAGTAAAACTGAAAATATATTAGAAGCTCTTTATTCAATAAACAAATTGACTAAAGGAGAGTATAGAAAAGATGATAGCTATCAAAGATCCTTTTATGATGTTGAGGATAAGCATGTAGGAATTCTTAAAGCAGTGCGTCCTCATTTGAAGGGAAAAGGAAAAGAGACCATTGAAAGAGTATTGACAGTGGATGACAGGATTAAGAAGCTGAAAAATACTTCGCAATCCAATAGGAATATTTTAGAGGATTTTGAAAATCTGACAGATATATTAGAAGCAATTCAAAAAGATAAGGGGAGTGAAGTGCGAAATATGTTGCAGAAGGTGAAGATGATGGTTGAAATTATGGGGCAGTAAAGGTGATAAACATTACAGGTAAGAATTGCTAGTATTTTTTCGTATACCTATTGACAATAATAATAGGTATATATTATAATTAAGTTATCCCCCCACCATAGGGGGAGGGATTTCGAGGGAGGGTTTGATAATGAAAGTAAATATTACTGAAAATGCACAGATTGCCATTAAAAAACAGCTTAAGGAAAATAAGAAAGAAGATCTATTGATAAGAATATTTGTTAAAGGGTTTGGCTGAGGCGGTCCAACATTTGGATTGGCCCTGGAAGGGTCAAAAAGTGAAACTAAAGACCTGATTGAAGATATAAACGGACTGAAAGTTGTTGTAGAAAATGATCTTATTAAGCAATTTAATGGGTTTAAGATAGATTTTTCTGATGGATGGTTAAACAAAGGTTTTACAATCATACCAGGGATTGGTGGATCTTCGTGTTAAAAAATATTGTTAACTAACATTCCTATGACATAAAGAAAACTAGAAAGGAGGAGGGGAATGGAACAAAAAAAATCTCACATGAAATGGTCTTGGGTACTGATGATCACATTCATAGTATTATCTATCATAGATATACGTTTTGGACTTTTGGGATTCGTTTGTATAGGCACCCCCATCTATCATGCACTTAGGGGAAGGGGGAAAATACATTGCTCTAAATATTGCCCAAGAGGTTCATTGTTGGGAAAGTTCTTGCAAGAAATTAGCTTTCAAAACAATTTACCAAAGTCATTTAAAGTAAAAAATGTTAAAAATATTTTGTTGATATTAATGGGTGTTATGTTTTCCATATCAATGTACCACGCACTAAATGCACCTGATGTTATAAAAGCCATGGGGTTTGGAGTTTTTAGATTGATGATGAGTTCTCTAGTAGTGGGTATGATTATGGGTGTGATTTTTAAACCAAGAAGCTGGTGTCAGGTTTGTCCTATGGGTCATGGCACTGCTTTAATTAAAAAATCACAAGATAATAAGAAAAGTGCTTTGAAAAATGAGATAGCTGGTTATAAAAGGGCATCTTAATATCAAGGGGATATTTAACAGTGAAATTTTATTGTTAACTAAGAGTCAGGTTAATAGAGGCGTCTACCACTACGAAATAAATTAATTTTAGGCGTAGTGGCAGACGCCTTTGTCCATTGTTGAAGCTATTATATCCTATAGCAATAATATTTTTTAGGTTTTGTCTATCACAAAATAATAAGGTATAATGGCTATATTACAATAAGCAATGGAGGGAATAACAAATGGAACTGGAAGACAAATTTATAAAGCTGAAAAATATAATAAAAGAGCTTGAGAGCGTTGCTATAGCATTTTCAGGTGGAGTGGATAGTACCTTTTTAATTAAAATAGCTCATGATGTTCTGGGAGACAAAGCGATTGCCATAACGGCCAGATCTTCAACTTATCCAGAACGTGAATTTAAAGAAGCTCAAAGTTATGCCCAAAATTTTGGCATAAAACACATTGTTATTATATCTGAAGAACTAGAGATAGAAGGTTTTTCTCAAAACCCAGTAAACCGATGTTATTTTTGCAAGCTTGAATTATTCACAAAGATAAGATCGGTGGCGAACGAATACAATATGAAGCATGTATTGGATGGCTCAAACCTGGATGACCTTGGAGATTATAGACCTGGAATGAAAGCAGCTAAAGAACTGTTTGTGGTCAGCCCTTTAAGAGAAGCGGGCTTGACAAAAAAGGATATAAGGATTTTATCAAAGAGGTTACACATTCCGACATGGGACAAGCCTGCCTTTGCATGTCTATCCTCCCGTTTTCCCTATGGACAGGAAATCACAGAGAAGAAGCTCAATATGGTCGAAGCAGCAGAACAGTTATTACTAGACAGGCAGTTTAAGCAGGTAAGAGTGAGACATCATGGAGATATAGCAAGAATAGAAGTAGCTCCTGAAGAACGGGAAAAATTCTTTAGCACTGACTTAATGGACGAAGTAGGGCAAAAATTGAAAGAAGTTGGCTTTGTATATGTAACCTTGGATATTTTGGGCT
>JAGXRU010000090.1 GCA_018335765.1 Alkaliphilus sp. | reverse complement strand
CCAGACAACTAGCTGGACAGTCATTACTAGGATCAAGAATGATTGTCTGAATTCCCATTTTGCTGGCTTCAATAACCATCATCTTCCCTAATTGTCCCCCGCCTATGATACCTATTTTCTTAGAAAGATAATTTTCTATATGCATACTATATACCTCTCATCAGTAAGTTATATGGATTCGAATATTTAAATATGAAGTAATTTTATCACAAGTGTCATTTTGTGGCAATGCTTCATGATTTTTGATCAATATTGTTCGATTCCACACGAACGTTTTATTATTTGAATAGTTCGAAGTTCACATTATTAACATCAGTGGTGTTTAATTCCTTCTTTAATAAAACCCTCATTATAAAAAATACTAATGCCTAGGAAAAATAGTAATACTCCGGTAATAATCATCAAATTCTCTATCTTTACAATATCAGCCAATGGTCCAAAAACCATCATGCCGAGTGGCATTGTAGCAGACCATACAATCTGAACAAAACTAAATACTCTGCCTTGCATATCAGGCTCTACCTTTTCTTGAAGCAAAACCATACTAGGAGTATTAAAAAATGGCATAGTCATTCCTGTCAACACCATGATACCCAGATAAACATAAAATATTTTTGTAATGCCAACAGCTACAGTTAGAACACCGAAAGCGCAGCAACCTAAAGCAATCATTACTACACGATTTTTCAATCCACCCCAAGTTGCCATAAGTGCCCCTCCAAATATTGACCCAGCAGAAAAAGCCATTTCATTTGCCGTAAGCTTCCAATACTCATCACCGAATGTACGTGTTACCATTAGAACATTAAGAAATACTGCCGGTACTATTAGAAAGGTGAATATCGCATAAAAAATGATTAGATTTTTGATAAATGAACTATTAAATGAGTATTTAAGCCCTTCTTTCAAATCATAAAAATAATCAGTTTCTTGTTTTTCAGTAGCTTTTCTATGGATAGAGACACGCATTGTAAGTATTGTTAATATTGCTACGGTAGCTGTAATAACATCAATAAACAATATGGATTCAAGGGTACCATAAGTAAGTATTGTGCCACTCACAACAGGAGATATAAGAAATATCAGGGATTGAATTGTGCTATTAATTCCATTTACTCTCATGAGTTGTTCTTCAGGAACAATTTGAGGAATTAATGCATTTACAGCTGGCATTTGTACTCCCGTGCCAAGTGATCGCACAGCCGAAACCAAAAACAATATCCAGATATTATTATGTCCCATCAAAAGTATAATAGCTAGAATCAAAGTAGCGATTGCTATTAGTGCATCCGATAATATTATCAAAATCTTGCGATTATATCTATCCGCCCAAACACCAGCAAATAACGAAATAAATAATTGTGGCAAAAATGAACAAATAGTTGATATAGTTATCATTATACCTGAGTTAGTGTATCTAGCTATATGCCAAATTATTGCGAATTGGACTAATGATGACCCAAATAGAGAGATGGATTGGCTAGAAATAAACAAAATTACTTGTGTTTTCCAAGTTGAAAATTTATCTATATTGTCTGCTACTTTCATATACCAGCTCCACTCCGCAATGGGTTGCGTTCATTCACAGTATTCATTATAACATCTATCTTGTTTTTTCCACAATATTATTATTTAGGGTTTACTAATCACCTAATATGATCTCTACTTTGTGTTGATTTTTATCATTTACTAATAAAATTCGCTTTCCTTCAACTTCTTTACTATCTAAAATCAAACACTTCACTTTACTACTTCCATGATTTGGGTTTTTTACGACAATCTCGTAGCTTGTATCAACATATTTATAATTTATGCTATATTCTGGCCAATCATGAGGAATACAAGGGTCTATTGTCAATTGATTTCCCTGTTTCTTGAATCCTAAAATATCTTCTAGCCCAACCTTATACATCCATCCTGCGGCACCAGTATACCAAGTCCATCCCCCCCTGCCTACATGTGGATTGACAGCATACACATCCGCTGCCATAACGTATGGCTCCACTTTATATGTAGCACATTCTATTGGTGTTCTAGTGTGATTGATCGGATTTATAAGATGAAATAACTCCCAAGCCTTACCCCCTTCGTCCATAATAGCAAATGCCTTGACAACCCATGTTGCTGCATGGGTATACTGGCCACCGTTTTCCCTCACTCCTGGTACATAACCTTTTATATATCCTGGACTTTGATCACTTTTGTCAAAGGGTGGTGTAAAGAGCTGTATTAAGCCTTCCTCTTTTTTGATAAGATACTGCTCCACTGACTTCATCGCTTCTTTTGCTCTGCTCTCTCTTGCACCATTTGAAATAATCGCCCAAGATTGAGCAAGTGAATCAATGATACATTCCGTATTTTTTGAGGAGCCTAATGGTCTGCCGTCATCATAAAATGCCCTAATATACCAAGCACCATCCCATGCATTTTCCTCCACCGCCAACGCAATTTTTTCAGCAATTTCTAGATATCTTTCTTCTTTTTGGGGATCATTCATTTCTTTACATATAGGTGCAAAATTCACTAAGGTAGAATAAATAAACCAAGCTAACCAAACACTCTCTCCTTTGCCTTTATTTCCTACTGTATTCATTCCATCATTCCAATCACCCGAACCCATAAGAGGTATCTTGTGTCCTCCAAATTGCAATGATTTTTCAATAGCTCTGATACAATGGTCATATACAGAAGACTTCTCTCCGGATATTCTCGGTATGCCATATCTTTCGTCCTCGTCTTCTCTTAATAACGCATCTTCGAGAAAATGAATTTCTTCCTTCAATATTTCAAAATCTCCTGTGCTATTAATATATTCAGCTGTCACAAAAGGTAGCCAAACTAAATCATCTGAAAATTTTGTTCGTATACCTTTGTATCCAGCTCCTGGATGCCACCAGTGCTGGACATCTCCTTCTAGGTATTGATGAGCACAATGAGTCAAAATTTGCTTTCTTGTAGCTTCAGGGAAAATAACAACAGAATTCATTGTATCTTGTAATTGATCTCTATATCCATAGGCTCCCCCAGATTGATAAAAGGCTGATCTAGCCCAAACTCTGCAAGCTATTGTTTGATACATTAGCCAATGGTTTAACATGAGATCCATTGATAAATCCGGAGTTTTCACTTGTACAATTCCAAGTAAGCCCGTCCAATAGCTTTTTACACTTTCAAATGCCGCTTTACAATTTTTCACATCTTTATATTCATCAACAACTGCCCCAATTTCCTCTGCTTTTTTAACTTGTCCAAATAAGAATATTAATTCTTTTTCTTCATTTTCCTTTATCTCGATTTCAGTCTGAATGCATACGCAAGGATCATAGCCTGCCCCTGCTGTATTTGTAAGATGCGATCCTTTTAAAGCTATTGGATTGCTCAAATCCCCATTAATTCCCAAAAACTCCGTGTGATCACAGGTATAAGATATAATTTTTTCTGATGATCCCACAAATGCTAATCTTCCTGGAAAGTCAGAATTAAAAGAGTTTTTAACTAGTATTACATCTTTACCTATATCCATCTCAGTAGTAATAAATTGTTTTGTAAGTTGTTCATTCACTCCCAGTACTGGTCTTATATAATAGGTAATGGTCAACTTTCTTGTACCATTAGAAATATTTCTTAATTTGACAAAATTGACTTTCACCGATTCTTTTGCAGGCACAAACATGATAAGCTCCTGTTTAATACCATGACTATTGTGCTCAAAAATAGAATATCCTAGGCCATGTCGTATTGTATAACTTTCTTCTTCTCGTATTGGCAACGGAGTTATAGACCATGATTCTCCAGTTTCTTGGTCTGTTATATAAATGACCTCTCCTGGTGTATCGGATACAGAGTCATTAGACCATGAAGTTAACTTATTTTCTCTACTGTTTTCAGACCACGTATATCCAGACCCATTCTCCGATATCTGAAAACCAAATTTATTGTTAGCAATAACATTTATCCAGGGCGCTGGCGTTTGCATATTTTCTTTCAGTCTAATAATATACTCCTTTCCATCCTTGCTAAAACCTCCATAGCCATTAAAATATTCTGTATCTAGTGGCTCGTCATTGCAAATATAAGTAAAATGTTTCTCATCAAATTTTTTTTCTTCCGGTACCGCAACTTGATAATTATTTAATTCAATTTGTCTTTGAATTGATTCACCTTCACCTTTTAATACAATCCTTGCTGCAGTATATAACAATACCAAATCCTCTTCTGGCATTATATTCGCATTTCGAATGAAAATCCCGCCAGATTTGTCTATCATGTGATTTCCATTACTTCCCACAACAACATCATTTATCAACATCCTTAATGGTTGAAAATAGTTGTTCTCATCCTGATTTAATATTACCAGATCTACGTTTAGTCCTTTAGTTCTCCAATATTCATGTGCTTTTAGCAATTTGCGAATAATATCTATATCCTCTGACCTCCTAATGCTTACAAGCACTATTGGAAGATCTCCAGATATTCCATAAATCCAAAGACCTGATTGACCTTTGCAATTTTTTATCAATATTTTCTCATCTTTTCTTCTAAGTGGGCTTAAGTATACAATAAGCGAAATCATATCTTGATATGTCATTATTTCCTCTACCTTTAAATTAAGATAGGCTGCTTCAACTTCACTTCTTGTAATAGCTAATTGAAACGTTCTAAGTACCGTAGCATGCTCACGATATTTTTTAGCTAATTTAATAGCTTTCTCTCTATTATCTGAAATGCCTGTAATATAGGATACAACAGCAGTCTTGCCTGATTCTATTTTGATTTTTCTTCTTAAGCTCATGATTGGATCAAGAACAATCCCTACTGTATTTGTAAGTGGTTGAGTAATTGCGATGGAATTTGAGATGGTTCTTCCTCTGCCTATGAAGTTCCCCCTATTTGTTTCAAATTGCAATCCTCCTACAATTTCTCCTTCTACATTTACAGTGTGAAACACCAATTGGCTTACTTGCTGGGCTTCTCTAGGTCTGCGTGTAGCGATTAAACAGTCATATTCAGAAACCAACTCCGTACTGATGAATAGATTATTAAATGCCGGATGGGCAATATCTCCTGACTGTGATCCAATCACCGTCTCAAAATAACTCGTTAATTCCAGAAGAACTGGCTCGCTTCCATGATTTGCAAGTGTAACTCTCCTGATTTCCACATCGTCTTCAGTTGATACAACAATTTCTGTATGAGTAGTAATACTCTCATCTATTCTTAAAAATTCAGCTTTATGCTGTGCAAAAGACACTTTGTATCCATCAGGCTCTTTGTCTATTGGCTCATATGATGTTGACCAAACCTCATCTGTTGTTATATTATGAATAAAAATATATGTCCCATATTTTCCGCTAATTCTGTCTTCTCTCCATCTTGTAATCTGTGTATCTTCAATTTTACTGTATCCACTTCCTCCATTAGTCACCATGACAGTATACCTTCCGTTGGACAGCAAGTGGCATTTTGGAACAATTTCATCAGGGATTCCGTAATTTCTTACAACTTTATTTATCCTTCTGTCAACATCTTTCAAAGGTTCAATATTTTCCTTATATTCTTTTGCAATAATTACTCTTAAAGGAACCTTTTCTTGAAGCAGAATTTCTCCGACTTTTATCCGTGGATCAGCATGAAATCTCTTTTGCATAATATCTCCATGAAAAAAATTGTTCAGCACAGTCAAAATTATTCCTTGATGATGTGCCATAAAACTCTGAATGATTTCCTTTTTTTTACCAGGATACAGTCTTTTCAAGGTATAATCCACCGCTTCATAAAGTCCGTAATCACCTTCAAGTCCATCTGCTAAGAGCTTTTTTAAATTCTCTATGGCCCCCATTTTATCAAAGGGAAGTGCTAGAATTGTAGAATATGGAGAAACAACCATATCATCAATAAGACCCCTTTTTAGCCCTAAATCTGGTACTCCAAAAGCCTTATATTGATAATTTAATACCATGTCAAATGCAAAATATCCTGATTCAGAGACTCCCCAAGGTACATTTCTCTTATCTCCATATATCTTTTGTGCTTTTATAACAGTGCCATAACTTTCATTCATGAGCGTATTATCAAAATTTTTCATAATAATATTTGGCATAAAGTATTCAAACATTGTTCCAGTCCACGAAACAAGACCACGGCATCCATTGATTACAGACAAGGCTCTCCCTAATTTGAACCAATGTTTTTTTGGTATTTCTCTGCGTGCTACTGCCAAATAACTTGTTGTTCTGGCTTCCGATGCCAATAAATCATAATAGGTATTTGTAAGAATATCTTTTTCCACATCGTATCCAATTGAAAACAAGTTTTTCTTAGAATCATATAAATGAATAAACTGTGCAGCATCAATGATTTGATTTATCCTATTTATCAAATCATCTATTTGTTCTAGGAAGATTCCAACCTTACTTTGTGACTCAATGATCCCAGTTTTAATTTTTACAATATACTCATTATCTTCTTCATCACTATTTATTGTATTGATTAATTTATCAATATCATGAATTATATTATTATAAAGGTTCATTAATCCTACAAGTGTGATGTTTCCTTGAAGTTCTTCAAAATGGTGCTTTAATTCTTTGTGTTTTTCATAGTCTTTATCAATAAATATTTTTAGACTGCTTAAAATTTCTTCTTGTGGAAACAAATGTTCAATCTCACTTTTGAAATTAACTACCATTTCGTTAATTTTCGAATTTGATTCAATTTTTCCGAACTGACCCATCGATAAAGCTTCAAGCAAAATAACCCAATCCGTGAATGAGATTTTTCCGCCTTTGATCATTTCATTGATGTACTGTGCTTCTAATTTATAATTATCTTCCATTATTTCTATTGTATCTTTCAAGCCCTGTAATACATTAATATCTATTACAGGTTTATGAACATACTCTGATAACCCTTCCTTAACAGCTATTGAATATGCTATGAAATTTCCGCTATCAACGCTTGATATGTAAAATGGTCTTAATACTTCAAGTGTTCTGGTGTCATACCAATTATAAAGATGTCCTTTCCATGTTTCCATCCTTTCAATTGTCGAGATTATCTTTTCTATCTTATCAATCGTTTGTGTTATCGATATATAGCCAAAATCTCTTGCAGTTAAAATAGACATCAAAAGAAATCCGATATTTGTAGGTGAAGTTCGATGAGCCTCTCCATTGGGTGGATATACCTGGTAATTATCTGGTGGAAGAAAATTATTCTTTTCTACGGCGAAGTCTTCATAAAAAGCCCAAGTTTTCCTTGCTATCTTTTTTAATAAACGAGCATCTTGCTCATCTATTAATTCTATTTTTTTAATAACTTCTCCACTTATATAAAAGGCTACATAAGGGGATGTAAGCCATATCATTACGAGGGGTAGTGACCATAAGAAATTAGTTAAGTTAGTCCAAAATACAAGCACACAAATTATAATGCTCATGTATACTACAATTCTCATGCTTTTAATACAGCTCCACAAATCATTTTTTAGATTCCTTTCCATATCAGCAGCAGTTACCCATTCAAGCATATTTATTTTAGAAATATATACTCTGTATAAAGTTCTTGCTATGGCATCTGCCATAATATACGCATTGTAAGGTAGAAATATTAAATTCAACAATGCTTGATAAAAGACTTCACCCAATCCAGCAATCAAGTTTACATTTAATTCTTCTCTAACTAGCCTGTAGTATCTTAAACTTATATAATTCACAAAGCTCATGCAAAGAGGAAAACAAATTGTCAAAACCCCAAATCCAACCCATACAACGGTTTTCCCAGGTAACAAAATTAATCCAAGTGCTAAAAGAAACATTATACTTACAGATACAAGACTTCTCCTTAGGTTGTCCAATATTTTCCATTTAGATAATGCAGAAAGAGGATTCCTGACTTCTTCATTATACCTATTACGAATGAAAGGAGATAGCCATTTTATCAACTGCCAATCACCTCGTACCCATCTATGCTGCCTCATTATAAAAGAAATATATTTTGAAGGATAACCATCTATAAGCTCAATATCACTGGCAAGCCCTGTTCTAATATAGCTTCCTTCAAGCATGTCATGGCTTAACACAGTGTTCTCAGGTATGGCATCCCTTAATATTTTTTGAAATACTTTGATATCATAAATACCTTTTCCTGTAAATATTCCCTCTCCAAACAAGTCCTGATAAATATCAGAAAATGCAGATGTATACGGATCAAGTCCTCCCTGTCTAGCTGAAATTCTTGTAAAGTAAGATTTATTTGAACTCTCAAGGCTAATGCTAATTCTCGGTTGTATCAACCCATACCCTTCCTCAACAATCCCTTTTTCATCATTGATAACAGCTTTGTTCAACGGATGTGCAATAGTTCCTATCAGTTCCTTTGCAGTGTCAATAGGAAGGATTGTATCTGCATCAATTGTGATAATGTACTTAGTTTTTTTTAAGTCTGAAATGTCACTAGAAATAATTGTGTAGGATGTATTTTTCAAACCTAGTATCAAATCATTAAACTCAACTAAGGCTCCTCTTTTTCTCTCCCAACCCATCCACCTATTCTGTTTTTCGCAATATTTCCTTTCTCTATGAAAAAAATAGAAAATATTTCTTCCATCAGAATACTTTTTGTTCAACTTTTCTATTTCCTTT
>JAGXRU010000089.1 GCA_018335765.1 Alkaliphilus sp. | reverse complement strand
CAAATAAGATGGTTAAATATAGCGAGTAACTCTGTCTCATAAAGTCTGTAATAAATACATTAATATTTCCATCTTCATACTCTTCAATCAAAACGATTACTTTATCTCCAGGCTTTACAACTAGGTCATAAACTATATTCCCTGAAAGATTATTTGCTAATTCGAATATCTGATTTTCATATTTTCCACTAGTAATCTTTAATTTAACTTGTTGTTCTTCCATAAATAGATCAGATGAAGTAGGTTGCTCAACTTCCTCAGCTTCCAATACTATGGCTGAATCGTTATGTTGAGCTATTGCTACATCAGCAACCTCTGTATTCAGAGCCTCAACATTACTGACTTCTGCATAGGAATTAAAGGAAGTAATCAGCAATATAAAAGAACAAGTAAATAGCAATAAAATCTTTTTCATGAGTAAACCTCCAATGTTAGCTTAGTTTTAAATATTATAACATAAATGGTTAGATAGAAAAGACAAGTCACTAGTTACATATTTTATTTTTGGGGTAAATAAGAATAACAATCCATAAAAATAAAGTCTTTTCATTTGCATAAGACATTGGAGGAGGGCTGCATAATGAACAAAAAATCATCAACTATTTTAATTATTTTAGGTATATTATTATTTTTTTTAATAGGTACTATTTCATCGATATTAAGAACTATAAATATAACAGAGAAAGATGCTATGACAATAAATAATGTGGGCAGTATAAGAGGTTCTTCTCAAAGGTTGGTTAAACTTGAATTAAGTCAGACTCGAAGCTCTGATTTAATAGAAGAAATTGACGAAAAGATAATGAATTTTGAAGTAATTGCAAAAAACCCAAAATCTCCGAACGTAGAATTGAGTGAAGCGTATGATTATCTGCTATCTACTTGGGCAGATTTAAAAGCAGCAATCTATGCTTTCAGACAAAATCCTTCTGAGGAAAACAGGCAGACTATGATCGAGATAAGTGAAAAAATCTGGAATCATGCCAATGCTACAGTTCTGGAGACACAATTGTATTCAGAATATAAGTTTGATAACTTTAGAAAGGTATTACCATTTTTGGCTATAGATTTCATATTAATCATTCTACTAATTCTTATGATCAAAAGATTTGTCCGTGACGAACTGGAAATCGCTGTGAATTATGATCCATTAACAAAAATTCACAATAGAAACTTCTATTACGAAAGCTTAAAAAGAGAAACAATTAGAGCTCAAAGGTATGGTAAACCCTTTGTCTTGATTATTTTTGACATAGATCATTTCAAGAATGTGAATGATACCTATGGGCACGATGTAGGGGATATTGTTCTTAAGGAACTGAGCAGGCTATGTGGGTATAATGTAAGGAAAAGCGATATTCTAGCAAGGATTGGAGGAGAGGAGTTTTCTGTGCTCGCCCCTGAAACAGATATTACAAGTGGCATAGTATTGGCAGAAAAATTTCTCAACATAGTGAATTCTCACGAGTTTGAAAAAGTAAAGCATATAACCATAAGCATAGGGGTTGCTCAATATGTTGCGGGAGATAGCTTGGATGATGTTTTCAAGAGAGCGGATATAGCCCTATATAAAGCTAAAAATAATGGAAGAAACAGAGTTGAGGTTGAAGTTTAGTCTTTGCAAAAAGTAGTTTGGAGTATATTATAGTTATAGTGAAAATTATGAATATACAGAGAAAAGAGGTTAATATTTATGATTCAATCGGTGAAAATGGGTATGCAACTATTGGAATTTAGCCTAGATGAAAAAAATAGTTTAGGCACTCTTATTCCAAATCAAACCGATGAAATTCTTAAGGAGGAAATAGAACTTAAGAGAGCCATGGAGAATCCTATTCATTCCGAAAGATTGTGCAATATTGTATCTAAGGGTGAAAAAGTAGTCATAATTACCAGTGATATCACAAGACCAATGCCGAGTGAAAAGGTGCTTCCCTTTGTACTGGAGGAATTACATCTAGGTGGAGTTAACAAAGAGAATATCACGATCGTACTGGCTTTAGGAAGTCACAGAAAGCATACTGAAACTGAAATGAAAAAGCTTGTAGGGGAAGCAGTATATGATGAATACACTGTTATTGACAGTGATATGGGAAATTGTGTGAATTTGGGGACATGCCGAAATGGAACACCGGTTGATATTTTTGAGCCTGTGGTGAAGGCTGACCGTATTGTATGTCTTGGCAATGTAGAATACCATTATTTTGCAGGGTATTCCGGTGGTGCAAAAGCCATTATGCCAGGAGTTTCCAGTCATGAAGCCATACAAGCAAATCATTCAAATATGGTTAAGGTTGAGGCTCACACAGGAAATCTTACAACGAATCCTGTTAGACAGGATATTGATGAGGTTGGTCAGTTTATAAAAATAGACTTTATACTAAATGTAGTTATTAATAGCAAGAAAGAAATTCTAAAGGCTTATTCAGGAAATTACATAGATGCCCATCGAGAAGCCTGTAATTACTTGGATCGTTTATACAAGATAAAACTCATAGCCCCAGCTGATGTAGTAATTGTCTCTGCAGGTGGCTATCCAAAGGACATCAATTTATATCAGGCTCAGAAAGCGCTTGATAATGCAAAGCATGCAGTCAAAAAAGGTGGAATCATTATCTGGGTGGCTTCGTGTAAAGAGGGCTTCGGGGAAAAGACCTTTGAGAATTGGATGCTAAATAAGACTCCACATCAAATGATACAAGATATAAAAGAGAGCTTTGTACTGGGTGGGCATAAGGCAGCTTCTATTGCTATGGTACTACAACATTGCAAAATATATTTCGTGTCTGATTTAGAAGATCAATTAATTAATGGGATAAATTTAGTGCCATTTAAAACTGTACAGGATGCTGTGGAGTCAGCTATCATTGAATTAGGAGAAAACTCTAAGGTTTTAGTTATGCCCTATGGAGGCTCCACTCTTCCAATGGTATGTACGGAAAAATAAATGTGTAGATTGGCATAACTAAACTAACAGAGGGATGGACTTTTGCAGCAGCTATAAACTAGCAGCTTGTGATAGTCCATTTATTATAATATAAAGTTGAGAAAATTATTAAAATTTGGAGGGGAAAAATTTGAAGATACCACAATATTTAGCATGCGATATAGTGGAGAGTATGAAAAAAATTATTAATCAAGATATTAATTATATTGATACTGACGGTATGATTATTGCGAGCACTAATAAAAATAGGGTTGGAACTTTTCATGGTGGTGCTAAAAGGGTTCTGACAACAAAATCTGAACTTATTATTAGCTTTGATGATCAATATGAAGGAACAAAGCAGGGAATTAATCTGCCAGTATTTTTTCAAAACGACATAGTTGGAGTTATTGGTATTACAGGAAGCGAGGAACAGGTTGGAAAATATGGAAAAATAATAAAGCAAATGACTGAAATTTTAGTAAAGGAAGCTTTTCTAGCAGAGCAAGAAAAAACGGCAAGGGAAAATATAAAGCAGTTTGTTGAAGAACTGCTATTTCTTACACATAAGGATAACGAAAAAACTGTAGAAATGCGTTCGGAATTATTGAATATTAAAATTGATATACCAAGGATAGTTCTAGTTGCAAGAATAATTGACATTTATGATCACAATTCGCTTAGCATGCCATCAAGTAATGAGAAAATATATAATCTGATAAAAAGCTATATTGATTTCAACGTGCAGAATATAATTGTGCAAAGTGGGATGAATTGCATAATCATCCTGGATTTAAAAGCTATTAAGGATATGAGTAGTTTTATATATGCTATTCATGAAAATATTGAAAGAAAATATAGTATTAAAATTTGCTTTGGTATCGGTAATAGCAGTACAAATGCAAATGAGATGAGAAGGTCATATATGGAAGCAAAAAAAGCTTTGGATGTTGCATTAGCATCAAGAAAAAAATTTATAATGAAATATTCAGAATTGGATATAGATCTTCTGATAGATGAGATATCTGACGTGACTAAAAAAATATATATTGATAAGGTTTTTAATAATATAGAGTTTCATGAAATAAATTCATATTTAGAAATTTTGACAAAGTACTTCGAAAATAATGGCTCAATCAGCAAAATCGCAGACGAACTATTTATTCATAAGAATACTTTGCAATACAAACTAAATAAAATAAAAAAACTAACTGGCTATGATCCAAGGAATATAAATGATATGGTTGTTTTGTATTTAGCTGTCATGTTATATGATTCAAATAAATAGGCTGGACATATTGTTCTGCATACCAAAAATAGAATTAAAATACCTCTAATATTTGTCTGATAACACATATAAAAGAAGTCTGAATAAACTTATAATTACAAATAACAGAAATAAATTTCTAAGGATCTTATTCTTAAAGTTTAATGAGATTCAATAGTCATAAAGAGAAAAGCAGATGCTTAAAATGGAGGTAGACATGAAAATAGTTATAGCTTCAGATTCCTATAAAGGCAGTTGTTCGACGCTTGAAGTTGCAGAAGCAATTGAAAAAGGAATCAGAAAAATCTATCGTGATGCGGAGATAATAAAAATTTTAGTTGCTGATGGGGGAGAAGGAACAGTAGACACATTAGTAATAGGAACAGGTGGAAGATATGAAGTCGTCGAGGTTATTGGACCACTAGGAAATATAATAGAAAGTAAATATGGCATTTTAGAAGGCAATGTAGCTGTGATTGAAATGGCGGCTTCTTCAGGATTACCCTTGCTGAAGAAAGAAGAACTCAATCCAATGATCACTACAACTTATGGAACGGGTCAAATGATCAAAGCAGCAATGGATAAGGGGTGTAAAAAAATATTCATAGGCATTGGCGGAAGTGCAACAAATGACGGTGGTGTAGGTATGGCACAAGCATTGGGAGTTTCATTTAAGGACAAAGATGGAAAAGAGATAGGCTACGGAGGTAAAGAACTTGCACGAATTCATGATATTGATTTATCAAGTATAGATTTACGCTTA
>JAGXRU010000088.1 GCA_018335765.1 Alkaliphilus sp. | reverse complement strand
CAAATTCTCAACATGTCAACAGGTAAATATATTCAAAAAAAGTGACAATATTGATTTTCATTTATGGTATAATTGTTTAAGCATAAATACAGTATCAGAGTAAAATTTCACATGAATTCGAAGGAAGGAGTGATATGATGAATTTAATAAAGGTTTTCACCACAAAGACATGACCTCATTGTGTAACAGTGAAAGAGTATCTTTCACAAAAAGGCGTTAAATTTGAGGAAGTGGACTTGTCCAGTGACAAAGATGCAAGGAAGGAATTAATGCAAAAGGGAATTATGGCTGTACCAGTAGTGAAGATAGACGAAGAATATATCGTAGGATTTGATAAAGAAAAATTTGATAGGATGTTATAATAATATACTCCTGGTAAACAGGAGTATATTATTATATTATTCACCTATTAAAGCGAATAGCATAGTAAGCATGGGAGTGATACTAATGAAAAAATATTTAATAGAAACCTATGGATGTCAAATGAATGAGCATGATTCCGAAAAGTTAGCAGGTATATTAGACAATTTGCATTATATCGAGACAAGTAATATAACAGAAGCAGACCTAGTTATTTTTAATACATGTTGTGTGAGAGAAAGCGCTGAATTTAAAGTGTATGGAAATTTAGGACACTTAAAATCAATAAAGAAAAAAAATCCAGATATGATTATTGCAGTATGTGGTTGCATGATGCAACAATCTTCGGTAGTGGATTTAATAAAGAAAAAATACAACCATGTGGATTTGATATTTGGCACACACAACCTACATAACTTTCCTCAACTTTTAGAAAATTGTAAGCAGTCAGATAGTATGTTAGTGGAGGTGTGGGAAGAGGAAGGAGAAATAGTTGAAGGAATTCCAGCTATTAGAAAATATGATTTGAAAGCTTTTGTAAATATCATGTACGGTTGTAATAATTTTTGCACCTATTGCATTGTTCCTTATACAAGAGGTAGAGAAAGAAGTCGTTCCAAAAGCGAAATAGTAAGTGAAATATCAAAGTTGGTTACTGGAAGTACAAAAGAGATTACACTTTTAGGTCAAAATGTTAATTCCTATGGAAAAACATTAGAACCAAATATCGAATTTGCAGATCTATTGATTGAAATAAATCGTATTGAAGGTCTCGAAAGAATCCGTTTCATGACTTCTCATCCAAAAGATATATCAATTCGTTTGATAGAGGCCATGAGAGATTGTGATAAAATCTGTGAACATATTCATTTACCTGTTCAGTCGGGAAGCACAAAGATTTTAAAGTTAATGAATAGGGATTATACAAAGGCACAATATCTTGAATTGATAGAAGTATTTAAGCGTGAAATACCTAATTTGAGCATAACAACTGATATAATAGTTGGTTTTCCAGGAGAAACTGAAGAAGATTTCGAAGAAACACTTGATTTGGTAAAAACAGTTGAATTTGATGCTGCATATACTTTCATATACTCTATTAGAGAGGGTACTCCTGCCGCTCAACTTGGAGACCAGATATCTGATGAGGTAAAGCACGAAAGGTTTAACAGATTAGTTTCACTGTTGAATGATATTGCTAATAAAAAAAATAAAAGCTTGTTGGGTAAAGTATTAGATGTACTAGTAGAAGGTAAAAGCAAATATGACGATACAAAACTTATGGGCAGAACTAGAACAAGCAAGTTAGTTAATTTTGCTGCTTCAGAAGGCTTAATAGGTCATACTGTTCCTGTAAAAATTACCGTTGCTAAAACTTTTAGTCTTAATGGCGAACTTCAAATACCTTTATAGTATTTTAAGTTCAAAAACAACTCTTTTAAATATTTAGCTTGTAAGTTATTATGTGTAGTTTGTTTGCAAAAACAGAGTAGGGGGAGGCTATGGACAATATTTCACCAATGATGCAGCAGTATCTTGAATTGAAAGATAAGTATAAGGACTCTATATTATTTTTTAGACTTGGTGATTTTTATGAAATGTTTTTCGAGGATGCTCTCATTGCATCTAGAGAACTAGAAATAACTTTAACTGGTAGAGACTGCGGTCTTGAAGAAAGGGCACCTATGTGTGGTGTTCCATTTCATGTTGCAGATAATTATATAGCTAAATTAATAGATAAGGGCTATAAGATTGCCATATGTGAACAAACGAGTGTGCCGTCAGAATCTAAGGGTATAGTCCAAAGAGATGTTGTTAAGGTCATTACGCCAGGGACTTTGATCGATGCAAACATGTTATCTGAAAAAGACAATAATTATATTATGTCAATCTGCATGCAAAGTGAAAAATTAGGTATTGCCTTTGCAGATATATCCACTGGTGAGTTTAGAACTACAGAGTTGCAAGGCAATAGAATTTTAGATAAATTAATTGATGAGATTACAAAAATTAATCCTGCTGAGATTATTATGAATTCAGCAATAATGAATGAAATTGATATAAAATTTTTACTAAGCACTAATACAAATGCATTTGTTTCCTTATATGATCAAAATGCCTATAGAAAGAATAAAGCCTATAAAACTGTTACAGATCATTTTAAAGCACTCACTTTAGAGGGTTTGGGATTAGATCTCCATGAAATTAGCATTTGCTCAATAGGTGCATTATTAGAATACCTTAAGGAAACACAAAAAAACAGCCTCAGTCATATGACTAGATTAGATTATTATTCATCTGAACAATTTATGGTTCTTGATAAATCAACACGTAGAAACCTTGAACTTACTGAAACAATAAGGGATAAAAGAAAAAAAGGTTCTTTGCTTTGGTTACTGGAAAAAACGAATACTGCCATGGGTGCCCGTACTTTAAAATCATGGATTACTGAACCTTTATTACAGACAGATGAGATAGAACAACGGTTGGAAATGGTAGACGATCTTATGAAAAATATTCTTTATAAGGACGACTTAAAAACACTATTAAAGCAGGTTTATGACCTTGAAAGACTTATCGGTAGAATATCATATGGGAATACCAATGCTAGAGATCTTATTGCATTAAAAAATTCCTTAGCGGTTCTTCCAGATATTCGAAGAATTTTAAGTTGTATGCATGCAAAAAAAATAGAAGAAATTTTTAATCAAATGGACCCTGTAGAGGAAGTTAAAAATTTGATAGAAAACTCTATTGAACCAACTCCTCCTATTTCAATTAAGGAGGGGGGGATTATTAATAGATCTTATAATAACGAATTGGAGCAATTAAAAGAAATTATCGCCAATGGTAAAAAATGGATTTCAAATCTCGAGGAACAGGAGAAAAGCGTCACTGGCATCAAGTCTCTTAAAATTGGCTTTAATAAGATATTTGGTTATTACCTTGAGGTCACAAAGTCTAATTATGATCTTGTACCTCATTACTACATTAGAAAACAGACTTTAGCCAATGCTGAAAGATATATTACTCCTGAATTAAAAGAAGTTGAATTCAAATTGTTAGGAGCTGAAGAAAAAGCTGTAGAATTGGAATACCAATTATTTCAGGAAATACGTGACACAATAAAAACCTATACAAAGAGAATACAAAATACCGCATTATCCTTATCAGTCTTAGATGCTATCATTGCATTTGCAGATGTTAGCGAACTCTATAAATACTGCAAGCCTACTATCAATAAAGATGGTGTTATTCAGATCAAAAACGGTAGACATCCTGTGGTTGAACAAACCATGGAAAATAATATGTTTATCAGTAACAATACTTTAATGGACCTTCAGAACAACAGATTTTCTATAATAACAGGTCCGAACATGGCTGGAAAATCTACCTTCATGCGTCAAGTAGCTTTAATTGTTCTCTTAGCACAGATAGGATGTTTTGTACCAGCAGATGAAGCTGTAATTGGAATAGTGGATAGAATATTTACAAGGGTGGGGGCATCTGATGATCTTGCTCAGGGACAGAGTACTTTCATGGTAGAAATGAGTGAATTAGCAAATATTATTAACAAT
>JAGXRU010000087.1 GCA_018335765.1 Alkaliphilus sp. | reverse complement strand
ACTTAGCCTTGTTCGTGAAGGGATAAAGCTATGTAGGGAGCATTCACTTTCACTTGTGTTGGCAGTTGGAGGCGGGAGCGTTATCGACTCCTCTAAAGCTATAGCGATTGGTGTTCCATATAGCGGTGATGTATGGGACTTTTACTCAAAAAAAGCTGTGCCAGAGGAAGCTATTCCCATTGCTACCATTTTGACCATTCCTGCTGCAGGCAGTGAATCGAGTTCCGGCAGTGTAATAACCAATGAAGATGGTTGGTATAAACGCCCTGTTAATTCAGAATTCATTTATCCCAAATTTTCAATATTGAATCCCACTCTTGCTTTTTCTCTTTCTAAGTATCAAGTCGCATGCGGCGCATCTGATATTATTGCCCACTTGTTGGAAAGATATTTTACAAATACGCAGAATGTGGAGCTGACAGATCGCTTAATAGAAGCCACATTAAAAACTGTTATAAATAATGTTTCAATTATCATGGAAAATCAAAACAACTATGAAGCATGGTCAGAGTTAATGTGGGCAGGGACAATAGCTCACAACAATCTTCTGAATACAGGCAGAATAGGTGATTGGGCATCTCATGACATCGAGCATGAATTAAGCGGTATATATGATGTTGCCCACGGTGCAGGATTGGCTGTTGTATTTCCAGCATGGATGAAGTATCTGTACAAGCATGACATCAACCGATTTGCCCAATTTGCTGTCAGGGTGTGGAACATCGACTATTCTCATTGGTCACCTGAAAAAACTGCACTAGAAGGTATCAAAAAGCTATCAAGCTTCTTCAAATTCTTGGGAATGCCGTCCAACCTAGAAGAATTGGGTATATCAGATGACAGGCTTGAGGAAATGGCTGATAAATGCACGAATTCAGATACATCTACTGTGGGTAACTTTGTAAAGTTAGGAAAGACTGATGTATTTAACATCTTAAAATTGGCAGGAAATTAAAAACAAGGGGGAAAGAGACTTGGTAATTCGTTTGAATTGATCAACCTTTACTAAGTCTCTTAAGAAATATGCTATTTTCAAATTTAATTTAGTTATATTTTAACAAGATTTATGAATGCATTTAACCCCCAGAAATTGATGGTATCACAGTAAACTCCTTGTTTTCCCCAATTTTCTTGTCAAGGTGGTCATTCATATTTATTACACTGCCGTCTAACATGATTATATATTGGGTATGATCAAACAAATTGATACTATATTTTTCTTTAATTATCTTTAGTAGATCCAAAAGTGTGCAACCAGATTCAATATCAACCTGTTCGTCGACCGTTCTATCATTAACCCCAGCTATTACTAGGATTTTTACCCTCATATACATATTCGCATTTTGCCTTCTGCGTATGCTTCTAACTCCACTATGCTTTCTAATCCTAATTTTTCAATCGTAGCTCGCATTGGAACCCCATCCTGACTCCAGCCCCTCAAGGTGTAGTATTCATCTAACATCACGTCATACATTTCTTTTGTCAACACCTTGCCCTTAGCCATTCCCGACGGAACTTCCTCCGTCATGGTTCTACCAGGCAACAGATCATCTTTTCTATGTATACCTTCTCTGGAAAGTATTAATCTTTCCAATGTATAAATTCGTTCTCCTATATTCATTAGCTCCAAGGTACAGTCAATTCCAGAGACATATTCTAATACATTGCCCGATGGATTGTCAGTAAAACCCATACCACTTCTAACAACTGTACATATGCCCAACGAGTCAACATATGCTCGGGTATCCTGAATATCCTTTACCAACTTTCCTTTTCCTGCAAGGGCAAAACGGTCATACTTGCCTGAGGTTAACTCATCTCTGATAGTCCATCCGCCTACATTATGGCAGGCTCCTCTGCTAGATGTACCATATGCCAAACCCATTCCAAAGAAACCCCTCGGTTCATAGGCTGCAAAAGACATGCCCTTAACATGCATCATGAATTTTTCAGTTTCTGGATATTTTTCAGCCACTTTGAAGAAGGTTTCGGCTAAAAGATCTCCTATGTCTTCACGATTGGCTATTTTATGAATCATTTCTACCATGCTTTTAGCATTGCCAAAACTTAATTCTATACCGCCTGTATCATCTTTTGTTATAATTCCCTTTTCATATAACTCCATTGCATAGGCTATTACTGTGCCGGTTTGCATTGTATCAATACCGTATTCATCACAGAGCATATTGGCAGCTATTATTGCACCAAAGTCTCTTACTCCGCATTGACCTCCAAATGCCCCTATGGTTTCAAATTCAGGATCACTCTTAGTGCCTTTAAACAATCCGTCCTTTACTTCACACACCTGTCCGCACGCAATTGGGCATCGATAGCAGGCTGAATTCTTAACCTTATATTTTCGAGCCATCGTAGTGGCATATATCGCTTCTGCATTTGCAAATACTGCATCCTGAAAATTGTTTGTCGGATAACATCCTAAGTTATTGATCACTTCGGTATACTGTGCCGTACCATATTGGTTGTGGCCAGCTTTAGATTCCCTGACACTTTTCATGTTTTTCTTAATATATTCCTTCAGCTTTTCCTCATTTGCAAGCTCAATTTTTCCAGTGCCTTTAATCGCAATCGCCTTTAAATTCTTAAATGCCATAACCGCTCCGGCTCCACCTCTTCCAAAGCTTCGATCATCCACTTGGATGCAGGCATATTTTACAAGCTTTTCGCCCCCAGGCCCTATGCTCATCACACTAAAGCCGGGCTCATTGGCTTCTTTGAGCATTTTTTCCACTTCTGTTGTTTTCAAGCCCCACAACTCTTTTGCACTCTCAAACCTTATCTCATTGTTCTTTATGACTAAATAGATAGGCTCTTGTGCCCTCCCTTCTATTATCAAGCCATCATATCCACTGCATTTTAAATTTGGACCAAAGTTTCCACTGGAGTTTGAACATAAATAGATATTCGTTAATGGAGATTTTGTTGCCAGCTGCATTTTTGTTGATGCATATACCGGAGCTCCAGTTAATGGCCCTGTCATGAAAATAATCTTGTTTTCTTCTGATAATGGTTCAATTTCAGGACCTATTTCGTCGTAATAATACTTGGCAGCAATTCCTCGTCCTCCCAATAGCAGCCGAATGTCTTCTTCTTCTATTATCTCCTCAATTACTGTTTTATGAGTTAAGTTAATTCTTAAAAGTTTTCCCTTATATCCATACTTCATATCTTTTCCTCCTTCCTACTTGTTCCAGTTAGGATTATTTGCAATTATTGGACTGCCTTCTTTTTCAAGGATA
>JAGXRU010000086.1 GCA_018335765.1 Alkaliphilus sp. | reverse complement strand
AATTGATGGAGCTAAAAGAACTTCTCCAGGACCTCTGCTCGCTCTCAAGGTCTGAAAGAAGAATTTTTCTCCGGCCAGCATTCTTCCTATGCCACCCAACAATCCTCCCTCCAGCTTTCCTTCCACATCTATTGTATTTGACATGGCTACCATGGCATCAGACTCAGCCTTCATTATTTCACCAGACTGCAAATTAACTTTAACAATTGGGAATGCCCCCTGATAGAGAATTTCATACTTCATAATAAAGACACCCTTCTCAAATTATTTTTAAAATAATAGATATCTAAAGTTAAATAAGGGCTTCGCCCGTCATTCAACGGTTTCAGTGGGAGATTTAACTCCCGCTGAAAAAATTAAATGGAGCCCGCCGCCTATAGAGGCGGGGGACATCTTAATTTAGTTATATTCCAAACTCTGTTGGTGAAAGTCCTAAAGCATTATATATGTCTCTTACAGCCTGTTGCTCGTTTTTATCAAAATTTCCATCAGCAGAACCTATAGTACAGCATATCGTCACACACATTTTAGCTTCTTCTTGATTTCCCTTTATCTTTAGCATGGCTTTTAAGGCTTCTTGTTTACCAATCATAGGATCGAATTCAAATCCGCTTGCAAAATGGTTAAACCTCTCAATCACTTCAGCGGTCTTAAATACCTTTAAGGCTTCGCTGTTTTCAATTAAGCCCACCATCGTTTGCTTTTCGGAGCCAGATATATTCCCATCAGCAGCGGCCACCAAAGCACAACCTGCAACCACAGCATCTAAAAAATTTTTATTTGTGAATCTTTTCATGGTGCTCATCGAGGTTTGTTTAGCATTATTCAAGAACCCTCCAAATTTATCCATTATACTCATACTTTCATCCCCTTATTTTAAATCAATCATATTTATTGATTCAAAAGCCCTTTTGACTCATGTATTGCACCTTCTGTTTCAGTAACTTTTTTGCTTCAGAAAAAGGCTAGGAAAAACAAGAAATAGAATTCCCTTAATTTCCTAACCCTTCTTTGGTTTTGTCTAGACGTTAAGCCCGAAGCTATTGCAAAGAGAAGCTAATCCACCTTGAAAACCGCTTCCTACTGCATTGAATTTCCACTCAGCACCATTTCTGTATAGTTGACCTACTACTACAGCCGTTTCTATAGAAAAGTCTTCTCCTAAATCATATCTAAGCAATTCACTGTTTGAGTCCGCATTCATAATTCTAATATAGGCATTTGAAACTTGACCAAAATTTTGACGCCTTTGTTCCCCATCATGGATTGTAACAGTAAATGAAATTTTGTCAATTGATGCAGGTACTTTGGCTAAATCAACGAATACTTGCTCATCATCCCCTTCTCCAACGCCTGTGCGGTTATCCCCTTTGTGAACAACCGAACCTCCCCCACCTTGAAGATTATTATAGAATACGAAATCTGCTTCACTGCCTGCTTTTCCTGTTTCACCAAGAAGAAAAGCCGCAGAATCCAAGTCAAAATCATTTCCTCCGTCATACTTGTTTGTATCCCAACCCAATCCAACTAAAACCTTTGTAAGCCCTGGATTCGTTTTTGTCAAATCTACCTTTTGCCCTTTTTGCAAGCTAATTGCCATCTCTAAGCCCTCCTTATTTTTTGGGAATCATTTATTTTTATTTCAAACTATATATTTCTATTTTTATTTTAAACCATATATTTCTATTTTAAACCATTTTTTCCTGCTTAATTCACGCATTTTATTTCTTAAAATAAGTATCAATTATCTTCTCCGCTAACCTTTTTTGTGCATGAGCTTGAGCAGCCAACATAATCACTACCAAAAACCACTCCGCTTTAACCAGATCTTCTTCTTTATCCTCAGGGCTAAGACTATTAATATTTTTTGTCTTTCCCTGAATAGCACTTAAATTCCTGATAATGGTATTATTATAATTCTCAAATTCATCTTTTTTTAGTTCCACAAATATTGAATAAATGTCCTCTAATGGAATAACGTCATCTTCAGTTGTTGACATATCTTTTAAAACATTCTTAAACACTTTCCCGATATCATCTAAAGATAGTATTTGCTTTAAATAATAAAGAAGAATCATCAATATCACATGTTGCTTTGAATATTGTTTTCCCTTCGTAGGTCTCATTAGTAAATTATCTTTAGTATAATTGTTAATCATAGTAGTGGT
Organism: Alkaliphilus sp.; assembly: GCA_018335765.1. Taxonomy (GTDB): domain Bacteria; phylum Bacillota; class Clostridia; order Peptostreptococcales; family Thermotaleaceae; genus JAGXRU01. Next base: position 6,099 of record JAGXRU010000086.1, on the reverse strand, counting down.
GAGAATCTTGTCTTGATCAGATCTTTTAAGATGCCCTAATTTACTTGAAAGAAAGGTTTCCACTTGTCTTATATACAAATCTAAATCCGGAATGTCTGAAAGTTTTATTTCGTCGGATAATTCCAATTCATTAATTAACTTCAACAACTCTTTTTCATTCACTGCATAATCACCTCAACCATATTATCTGATATTCATAACTATATAACAACATATCAATAGTATCAACATGAAGCTTTAATAGTATTCATTAGATATTTGATGAAATATCTAGCTAATATCATAATTTTGCTTAATATTATAGTTTTTTGATCCATTTTCAGCTTTGATGTAATGGTAACTATATTGTATTATATTCTTGTTAGCTTCATACGGTTTTTAAAACTAGGTTGCATTCGAGCCTACAAATCACCCCTAAGGAGGAAATTTTACATGAAATTCTATCACGGTCTCACCAGTGAAGAGATTACCCTTTCTCGTGAAAAATACGGAGGTAATCAACTCACTCAACACCAGGGCGAAAGTTTTTTCGACAAATTAAAGGAAAATCTCAATGACCCGCTAGTAAAAATTTTACTCATTGCTTTGTTATTCAATCTGGTCTTTTACTTTTTGGGGAAATCCGAGTGGTATGAGGCTGTGGGTATTAGTATTGCTGTAATATTAGCAACCTTAATCTCTACCATCAGCGAGTTCAATAATGAACAATCTTTTAAGAAGCTTCAAGAGGAAGCATCAAAGATAAAGATTAAGGTATTCCGAGAAGGCTTAGCGCAAGAACTTTTGATAGATGATATTGTTAAAGGAGATTACATACTCCTTCAACCAGGCGATAAAGTTCCTGTCGATGGATTTATTTTAGAAGGGGGACTAAAGGTTGATCAATCCACTCTAAATGGCGAATCAGAAGAGGCCACTAAAATAAAATCCAATGTCGACAGAGAATTTAAAGACGATGATTTTTCAGATAAGGAAAAGGTGTATAGAGGCTCAGTGATAACATCTGGCGAGGCCATATTAATAGCAGCAAGAGTTGGAGATGGCACAGCCTTTGGCAAGATAGCTCAGGAGCTTTCAATGGATATGGATATCGATTCTCCTCTGAAAGTAAAGCTCAAGGGACTGGCTCAAAAGATTGCAAGGTTCGGATATACAGGAGGAACATTTATTTTTGTATCCTATTTCTTTAAGAATGCAATAATAGATAATAATTTTGATTTGCCTACAATTATTCAATATTTTTCGAACTGGAATGACAAGTATCCTCTTTTGGGGAATCCACTAAACGACCTGCTTAACTCCTTTATACTAGCTATTATCGTTATAGTTCTTGCTGTCCCCGAAGGACTTCATATGATGATCGCAGTAGTTCTTTCTATAAATATGCGTAAACTTTTAGCAGATAACCTGCTGGTGCGCAAGTTAGTCGGAATTGAAACCGCAGGAAGTATTAATATTTTATACAGCGATAAGACAGGTACAATTACTAAGGGACAATTGGAAACTGTTGAATTTTTAACCGGAGATGGTTCCAATTATACAAAATATAACGATATTCCAACCCCACTAAAAAGAATTACACATATTTCCATAGTTCATAATACTGCTGCTGTAGTAAGTGGCCTCCACAATGAAAAGCCCCAAGTTGTGGGTGGTAACCCTACCGAAAAAGCACTGATGAATTTTGTTGACCATCACGAGTTTAAAGTTGAGGACAATATCGAAAGAAACTGCGAAATAGAATTTAACAGCATAAGAAAGTTTTCTGCAAGCGAGTTGTCAGGGGATTTTGAAGGAACTTTGATAAAAGGTGCTCCTGAAAATCTGCTTCCTCTATGCGAATATTACTATGACAATCAAGGAAATAAAGTGAAGCTGACAAATCATCTCATGGATGCTCTGAATGCAAAAATGGATGGATTGGCCAATAGAGCTATACGTCTGCTAGCTTTGGTGATTTCTGACGAAAAGATAGATCAAAACAATAATGAGATCGCAGGTCCTTATGCCCTTGTAGGTATTGCTGGCATTAGAGATGAAATTCGTGCGGAATCCATAGTATCTATCAAGGAAGCACAACAGGCTGGAATACAAGTTGTAATGATAACCGGCGACCGCAAGGAGACAGCCGTGGCTATCGCCAAGGAGACAGGACTATTAAAAGTTGATACGGATTTAGCATTTACTTCAGCTGAAATAAATGCCCTGTCAGATGACGAACTTAAAAAATTGTTGCCAAATATTAGAGTTATAAGCAGGGCATTGCCTTCAGATAAATCTAGATTGGTTCGAGTCTCTCAAGAGCTTGGGCTCGTGGTAGGTATGACCGGGGATGGAGTAAATGACGCGCCTGCCCTAAAGCGTGCTGATGTAGGCTTTGCGATGGGATCAGGAACAGAGGTAGCAAAGGAGGCTGGTGACATTGTTGTTTTAGATGACAACTTCCTTTCCATTACCAAGTCTGTATTATACGGAAGAACAATTTATAACAATATTCGAAAGTTTATATTGTTCCAATTAACAATAAACGTATCTGCTGTGTTAATTGCATTTATTGGACCCTTGCTCGGGTTGGCAGGAGGACTGCCCCTAACCATTATTCAGATGCTTTGGATCAACTTAGTCATGGATACACTGGCTGCATTGGCATTTAGTGGTGAACCCCCTCTAAAGAGATATATGTTGGAAAAACCAAAAGATCGTGCGGAAAATATTATATCAAAGCCAATGTGGAACTCCATATTGTTTAACGGCTTATTGGTGACGTCGGTTAGTGTGTTTTTCCTATCGTCAGATTTTATAAAATCTTTATTTAGATCTTCACCTAATGATATCGTGTTTCTTGCAGCTTTCTTCTCCTTCTATGCGTTCATGAACTTCTTTAATATGTTTAACGCTAGAACTGAAAAGGCTAATATATTCGATAAAATCAAACACAACTATGGATTTATAAGGGTGGCACTATTAATAGTAGCAGTTCAGATCGTGTTGACTTTAGTTGGTGGAAGAGTATTTCGTACCACAGGCCTTACTCTACACGAGTGGACAATTATCTTAGGAATGGCCGTCCTCATAATTCCACTAAATATGCTAAGAAAAACCATATTTCGTTAACACAAACACTTGACACTTAATATCAATATTTCACAAAAGAGCTTGAGCATTCACTCAAGCTCTTTTGTTATTTGTCACATTCCGTCCTATAATTGCATCTTTTCTCATCTTTTGCAGGAAAAGACAATGTTTTGTAGAAATTTACAATGAATAAATACAATGGGAAGGTCTAATGCCATGAGACTAAAAACTTTGATAATGACTAGCTTAATTATTCTTACTATTATCCCAATCCTGACATTGGGGTTTTAAACCTATGAAAAGTCACAAGAAATACTAATAGATGAAATATCCAGTTCTATCTTAAAGACTATTTCCAATGCAAGGGAGTATTTTATTTTTAATTATATAAACGAAACAGAGAAAACATTATACAGTTTGTCTAAGGATCCAAATTTATTAAAAGCAGATACACATCCATTCCTTTTAAAGAAATCCGCAAAGACCTGGGATGTCATAAGAACCCATGAAGACAATATTTGGTTTATATATATGGGCACAGTAAAAGGCGATATCGAAGTTTCTCCCTATTGGAATCCTCCCGCTTCATATGATCCTCGCATAAGGCCTTGGTATATCGCAGCTTTTTATGCTCCTGGCGAGATTGTTTGGAGTGCTCCTTATGTAGAAGCTATTACCGGAAAGGTTGTTGTTTCAGCGAGCATATTAATTAAGAACGAGGAAAAAAATGTAGGTGTTCTTGCCATAGACACATCTTCAACCACCTTGTCAAATATTATCAGTAGTATGGATTTTGGAGAAGGCAGCTACACCATGCTGATTGATAAATTCGGTAATGTTATTGCCCACACTTACTTAGACTACGCAGGTGGCAATATCTCGAACGAGCCTTGGTTTACTACTGTGTACAAAATAAACGAAGGAATTAGTTTGCATAAGCTAAATGATAGGGATTTTTTCATAGCTCATATGCTTATCCCAGAAACGGGTTGGAAGTTGATTAGTTTCGTCCCTAAAGAATCATTGCATAGCGAGGTGGCACCTATCCGCAATAATACAATCTTCGTAAGCTTTGCCAGTATTTTGGGTGCAGTGCTACTTAGCCTTGTGATTACCAACTTTCTTGTCAGAAAAGCCAATTCTCTTCTTTATGTCATGTCAAGAGTAGAGAATGGAGACTTCGCCGCAAGGTGGGATTCTAGACCTATAACCAAAGAGTTGACATCCTTCCAAGATAAGTTCAACAGGATGATCATAACCATAGAGAATCTATTCAATTCACGTCAGCAAATCGAAAACAGATTATTATATATGAGTATGCATGACTCCTTGACCAATACCTTCAACAGAAATTATTTGGAACAGGAAATGAACAAACTATCTAATGATACTTCTAACTCTGTCGGAATAATTGTTCTTGATATTGATGGGCTTAAATTTATTAATGATACCTTCGGTCATTCTATAGGAGATAAGCTTTTAATCAGTGCCGCTGAAATAATAAAAATTTCAATTCCAGAGAATACCGTTCTTTCTCGTTTTGGTGGAGATGAATTTGTAATACTTGTATATGATGCAACCAAAAATATGATGGAAAATATAATCAATAGAATTCAAGATGCTTCTAAATCTTTCAAGCTTTTGAATAAGATCGAGTTGAGCATTTCCATGGGGTATTCCATTAGAAACGGTAGGTATAAAACAGTGGAAGAAGTATTCAAAGAAGCAGATAATAAAATGTATAATGATAAATTACACCATACTCAAAGTAAACAAAGCAATATTGTTCAGACATTAATGGTAGCACTGGAAGCAAGGGATTTTATTACAGAAGGACACGCTGACCGCATGCAAGATCTTGTTGTGAAATTGGCAGAACAAATCAATTATACAGACAACAGACATAATGATTTGCGTTTATTCTCTAAATTTCACGATCTTGGCAAGGTTGGTATTTCTGATATCATTCTCTTTAAGCCCGGTTCGCTAACCTTTGAGGAAATGAATGAAATGAAAAGACATTCAGAAATCGGATACAAGATAGCACGATCATCCTCACAATTAAATCATATCGCTGATTGGATTTTGAAACACCATGAGAGGTGGAATGGAGATGGGTATCCTATAGGACTACAAGGTGTTGAAATCCCTATGCCCTGTAGAATTCTTGCGATAGCAGATGCCTATGATGCCATGACCAATGATAGACCCTATAGAAAAGCCATGTCACACGAAGAAGCTATCAGTGAGCTTAGGAAAGACTCAGGTATTAGATTTGAACCCTACCTTGTAGAAAAATTTATTGAATTATTTGAAGATGAGCGCAAATGAGATTGGGCATAAGCCCAATCTCATTTTTAATTTTTAAATAATACCGCTCTGTATTTCTCCAAAATAACCATTAAAGGATATCCCAGACCATAGCAGGCAATAATCTGCCCTAGCGAAACCCATGCAATCATTATGAGCAATGGTAACTGATACAGATAGTTTAATATGAATCCTACCACAATTCCATTCACAATAATAGGAGGTATTGGAACCATCCATTTCTTAGGCATTTTATAGGATATAAATGCTGCTAAAAGTGTTGCCAAGCTCCCAAAAACAATATCAACCATTCCCTGGCCTCCATAGATGTTTGCAATAATACAACCAATGAATAGCCCAGGTATAGCCGCTGGGGTGAAGAATGGAAGTATGGTCAGGGCTTCAGAAATCCTAACTTGAACCTGCCCATAGCTAATGGGTGCAAAGACGATGGTAATAACTGCATAAATAGCCCCTATCAATGCTGCCTGCACCAAAAAATTCGTTTTTTTCATTTTTAAACACACCTTCCCTAGTTTTTTTTATTGTCAGGATGGTCACGAACTGACAGCGTGGTTTCACTTAATTTCATAGCATGACGAAAGCCTTGATATCCGTCAAATCCACCTTTACATTTAAACATAGCATCACACTTTTTGTCAATCCTAGCTTTTATTTGATCTGAACTAATCATTCGATATAGTTAGAGAATAT